>JACQXX010000060.1 GCA_016208495.1 Acidobacteriota bacterium
TCATCCGCGACTGCCCTCGCTTGAGTTCTCCTCAGTCTATTTGTCAAAGATCGATGGTCAACTTCTCTTCCAACCCCACCAACTTCTCAATAAACCCGGTTGGATTTTTACAGATTGAGTTCTGCGACACGCTCTAACTACTAACCACTAACCACATTCTTCATTCCATGACTCCTCTTATTGCCTTTCAAGGCGAACCCGGTGCCTATAGCGAAATTGCCGCTGGACGACTTGGCCGTCCCGAAGGTCGCCGCCGGTTTGTTGATGTCTTCGAAGCTGTTACCACCGGACAGGTCGCACTTGGGGCAATTCCGCTTGAAAACAGCCTTGGCGGGACAATCCACGAAAATTATGATTTGCTCTTAAAATATCCGGTGCGAATTGTGGCGGAAACCTATGTCCCAATTAACCATTGTTTGATGGGACTTCCTCAAGCCGCTTTTGAGCAGACCCGGCAGGTTCTTTCGCATCCACAAGCACTTGCCCAGTGCGATGTCTTTCTGGCATCACATCCGGAGTGGGAGATTGTTCCGGCTTATGACACGGCAGGAAGTGCCAAAATGGTTCGGGAGGCGGGCGATCCAACCCGGTTGGCCATCGCCAGCGAACAGGCCGCCAGTCATTACCAGCTCCAGGTCCTGGCTCGCAATATTGCCAGTACCACCAATAACATCACCCGGTTTGGCTTTATTCAAGCTGAAGCAAACCTGTCTTCACTGCCGGTTCCACAATCATCAGACCTGATTTCGACCAGTCGAAAAACCACACTGGCCTTTACCCTCGCTCATAAGACGGGGAGTTTATTCCAGGCCCTGTGTGTATTTGCCTTTCGCGAAATCAATCTCACCAAAATTGAATCTCGTCCCTTTCGTGAACAGGCATTTAACTATATGTTTTATGTGGATTTTATCGAACCTGAGGACCCCAAGGTGAGTGCTCGCGCCCTTGATCACCTGACTGAAATCGCACCCTTTTTCAAAATTCTGGGCAGCTATCCCTGTGTGGGAACAATGGAGTTTTGACAAAGTGACATCTGACAGGATGACAGGATGACAAGGTGACAAAGTGACAAAGTGACAAGGTGACAAGGTGATTTTTTTCATCCCTCATCCTTCATCCCTCATCCCTTGAAAGAGAGCCCTGCCCCCTGACCTCAAAGCACATCCTTACTCTTTAAAACCAGACCGGTCAGGATCAGCAGTACAACAAAAAAGATGCCTAAAATGGCAAAGTTGAGCGGAATGCTGCCATAGGTGGTTCGAAATCCGACATATTCACGTTTGTCATCAGGTGGGTATTCGATTTTGGGGGCTTTGGGGGGATCCCCAAGGGATGGCATCGGACCTGGATTTCCACCGCCGCCATACATGGCATTATCAGCCCGGCGCTTATAGTCGGTGAGTTTTTGTTGTTCTTCCTCTCGGTACTCTTCCAAATCATCTTCAAATTTCTTGATTGCCCGATCATTGGCGGCTTTTACCCGCCCGATTTCTCCGTCTTCGTCATATTCGTCATTGATTCCCCGCATGACATCCAGATCGCTGATGTGTTTGAGCAGGTCATATGACCACATCGCCGGCATGGCAAACCCAATTGCCTCAGATGGACCTTTGTTTGGTAACACAAGTCCCCCGAAGAGAATCTGGGGAATCAAAACCAGCGGCACTAAACTTGTGGCAACTTCCGAAGTTCGAACACCAGCCGAAATCAGCAATCCAATCCCAATTCCGGTCATCGTTGTAAACAACATGCAGAGATAAATCAGCACCGGGTTTCCTGGAACGGCTTCGACCACCGCGCCAACGCCATAGAGCAAGGCACACTGCAACATGCCTATCAAAACCAGGATAATCAGCTTGGAAAAGATATAGGGCAGAATCCCTAAGTTTACCATTCGCTCACGTTTATAGACATTGTTTTCCTTGACGATTTCGCGAGCGGCATTCGAGCATCCAAACCAGAGGGACGACAATGCCAGAATAAAATAGGGGAAATCACGGGTCCAATCATTTCCAACCGCCAGGCCCATCAACAACGCAATCACCGGGGCTTGACCGAGCAAAATCAACAAGTTGAATTTATCAGCCCACATGACCTCAAAATAGCGCCGCGCCAGCACAAACATCTGGCGGAGACTCTGCCATAATGTGTTGTCATTGGTGGCTTTTCGGGGTGGTGGTTGGGCAGGCAAACGCTGCAACCCACTCAACGGCTGAATGATGTATTTTTGATACGCGGTGGATTGCTCAAATTTTCGCTGCCAGCCAATCGCAACCTGGTCGCTGTTTGGATCACCCAGGGTGTCAAACAGGTTTTTAATACTGTGAATGCCAAAATATTCGAGGCATTCCTGCGGTGGTCCATACCACACCAGCCGACCGCGCATCATCACCACGAGCTTGTCAAACAGCTTGACGTTCTCCATCGCGTGGGTGGTCAACACAACTGAATGCCCGGCCTCGGAGATTTGCCGGAAGAGTTGCATAATTTTCTCTTCCGTCCCTGGATCCAGCCCTGATGTTGGTTCATCCAGATAGATAATTGACGGCTTGGTGATCAATTCCACTGCAATTGAAACCCGTTTGCGCTGGCCACCGGAAAGCTGGGAAATCGGCACATTTCGCCGTGATGTTAACCCCGTCACATCGAGCACTTCGTTGATGATGTTGTCAATTTCAGCATTGGATGTGTCAGACGACAGGCGCATCTTGGCCACGTAGAACAGCGTCCGGTAGACCGTCAGTTCCCGATGAATGATGTCATCTTGTGGAACATAGCCAATTGATTGCTTAAAGCTATTGATGTTTTCATACAGGTTGAGGTTATTGACCAGAACTGTCCCCTGATCGGCTGGACGCATTCCGTTGAGGGCATCCATCAGGGTTGATTTCCCGGCACCGGATGGACCAATCAGCCCGACGAACTCATTGGCTGGAATTGATAACCGTATCCGATCCAACAACTTAATCATCCCTGAGCCATCGCGGTTTTTCACTTCCTTGGTGAGGTCAATCACATCAATCCGGGATTGGCTACGCGAGTCAAAGACCACGATTCCGGATGGATCCACCTGCAACATATAGGGCCCAATCTGAACCAGGTCGTTTGGGCGCACCTGACATCGGCTTACTCGCTGGCCGTTCACATACACGCCATTGGTGCTGCCGGTGTCTTCCACCGTCACCGTTCCACCCTGACGAACAAATTTGGCGTGGTGCTTGGAAATCTGCAGGACATCGAGCTGTAAATCAGTGTCAGAGCTGCGCCCAAGGGTGAGTACATCTTTGGTAAATTCTTTGCGGACAACGAATTGGCGGCGTTCACCTGGTGTGGCTCCAGTAGGGGGTTTCTGGCCGCGGACAATCACGGTACCCGCGCCTTCTTCGTGGGCACTGGCAATCACCATCGCAGCCGCCTGGGCCGGATTAACAAATCGAAGTTCTGGTCCGCCAAACCCAAGCTGGATTCGATTTCCATGGCGCAGGGGGGTGGGCGAAGCAATCCGTTGCCCATCCAGCAATGTGCCGTTAAATGACCCCAAATCACACAGCAGATATTCGCCGTTCCTGGCTTGAATTTCAGCATGGCGGCGGGACACGGTGGGAAACACGGCTGGATCCAACCGAATCTGGTTGGTTTCTTCCCGCCCAAGCAGCATCGTGCCGCTACTGGCAAGCTTGAATTGCTCCGTTCGATTCCCATTGAGCAACTCCAGGTACACACTGACCGTAACCGGACCATTTCCGCCACTGGATGGCGGTGATGAAAGGGACGGAGACGAAGGAGGGAGTGAAGGGGTTGACGAAAGTGGAGGTTGTGGTTCAGCCGGAGGCGTGAAACGCACCGAGGCCGGCGGCTGTCCACCACCCCCTTGTGAAACCGGACCAGGCATTCCCGAAGGTGGCCGTGTCATGGGCTGAACTGGTGGCGAAACCGCCGGAATGGCATTTGGACTTGAACTTACCCCGGCGGCAGGAGATGCCAGAGGTAGTGGTGAGACTTCGACTTGCCCGTGCGGATCAAAACTATCAATCCGGATCACCGGGCCACCTTGTCCAAACTGCACGATACACCCAGGTGTCAGCAGTACAGGTCGGTCAATTCGATAATTGTTGACAAATGTCCCGTAGGTACTTTGGAGGTCAGTCAAAACCAGCAAATCGTTATGGAGTCGAATCTCAGCATGCCGCCGCGAAACACCCGCATCATTTTCTCCGAATGCAAGCCGGCATTGGCTGGGATCACGACCAATATAAATTAAAGGGTCGCCAATTTCAGTTCGGGTGTTGGCCAAAGCCCCTTGTAAGTAGGTAATGACAAGTTTCATGGAATTGCCGCCTCAAAGCGCAGACACCAGATCAGCTTTGATCCAGGGCACCGCAGATGGGAATCTGCCAAAGCATGCCACAGGACTTGCACAGACCCATACTGGTCCGGAATCAGGCCGGACAACTATGGATCCAATCACAACCAGGGGTCAAATTTTTGGGAAAGAGATGAGGAACCGTGAGGTTGAATGCAGGCTGGAATGTACTATAGGGCTGGAAGAAGGAACAAGGGGGCGCTTCTGGCTAAGCGGCAAAATGACAAGGGGACAGGGGAACAAGGGGACAGGGGGACAAGGGGACAAGGTGACAGGGTGACTGAAGGACAGATTGTCACCTTGTCATTCTTTGGTCTGCCTGGAATTTCGATGAAATAAAGAACAAGTCAAACTCACTCCAATAGCAAGATAGCGAAAGAGCGAAAGAGCGAAAGAGCGAAAGAGCGAGCCTTGTGATTGGCTACATCGCTGTCAACAACGAAACTCTGTTCAGTGGATTTTCTACTTCGCTATTTCGCTATTCACTATTCGCTCTGCTTGCTACTTCGCTATTTGGCTCTGCTTGCTCTTTCGCTATTCGCTCTACTGATTGGCTGGCTTGCTGTAAGTGGTTGATTTGGTTCCGGATTTGGTCTGTCCGGTTTTATTGCTTGTGGCTGAACCAGTGCTGGTCTTGGTCACTGTTCCATCGCCGTTTTTATCGTAGTCAGTATCCTTGCTCGCGGTTCCGCGTACGCCGGTGGCGGTTCGCGTTTTTGAAGCACTTCCATTACTGGCTGATTTGCTGGTTTGGACATTGCCATATGCCCCGTTGACCTGCGAGTCACGCGAAGCGGTTCCGTTCCCAGCAGTTGCGGTTGTGGTTGATCCGTTCTTACTGGTCCGGGTTTTGGATTTCTGAGCCAAAGTGGCTCCGGTCGTTAAAAACAAGCACATCACGAGCACACTGACGAATTTTACTTTTTTCATAAACAATTCTCCTAAAATAAGTTGTGATAGCTGCATATAATCTGGAAACCACATTCTTGAGTGATTTCCGTACTGCGCAGCACCCTATCAGTGTCTGGGGGATGAACCTATCAAAACGACTTTAGTGACTGCAGTTTGGGTGTGAATGACCAAAAAAGAAGGATGAATGACAATCACTTCAAACTTGAAAAATTCCAAATATTTCCTACTCCCAATGTCTTCAGCCCCAGGCTCAAGATGCTTCAGCCCGATGAACAAATATGGCCGATCACTTCACCGAAAAAGTCAAAACCAAAGCGCTTGAACTGGGATTTACCAAAGTCAGCATCGCGGAGGCAGTTGAACTTACTGAAGAAAGCGCACGCCTGCGCGAATGGCTACAACTCGGATATCACGCCACGATGGGCTGGATGGAGCGCACGGTTGACCGACGCAGTGACCCACGGCTGTTCTTTCCCGAAGTCAAATCGGTGATTGTGGTCGCACTCAATTATTTTCAACCACACCAGCGTTCGGAAGATCCTCAAATTGGAAAAGTCTCGCGCTATGCCTGGGGGGACGATTACCACGACGTACTCACTGACAAACTGCAGCAGTTGCTGGCCTGGATGGAGCAAGAAAATCCTGAAGTTCGTGGAAAAATCTGCGTAGATGCCCAACCAGCCATGGATAAAGTCTGGGCCGTTCGGGCTGGTTTGGGATGGATTGGCAAACACAGCAACCTGATCACCATGGATCACGGATCCTGGGTTTTTCTTGGCGAATTGATGGTGAACCTGCCTCTGGAAAGCACGTCCAAACCGATTCCGGACCACTGTGGAAGCTGTACCGCCTGCCTCGATGCCTGCCCAACTGAGGCCATTGTCCAACCGTATGTGGTGGACGCCCGGAAGTGCATTTCATTTGCCACGATTGAATCGAAAGAAGATTCCTTGAATCTACCTACCGAAGGCTGGATTTTTGGGTGTGATATCTGTCAAGATGTGTGCCCGTGGTCGCGATTCTCCCGACCAACCTCTGAATCCCGCTTTTCCCCGCACGAAGATTTTCAGGCACCTGACCTGGCCCTATGGCAGCACCTGACGCCAGAGGACTTTGCCCGCAAGTTTACCGGATCGCCAATCAAACGTGCGAAGTACCGGGGGCTGCAGCGCAATATCGCCCACGTACAGTCACGATTGAGCGAAACGAAACCGGATGCCCCCCAGCCGGTTCCTGGTTGTGTACCTGAAACTGAAAAGTAAGGAGGTTTGGCCCATGACGGGAGGAAATCAATCTGTTTCCCAGGCCCGAGCGCTGAAACATCAACCACTTCAGACCAAGGACGTGGCAATGCCCCAAGGCGATATCTTTGTCATTGATGACAACCCAATCAATCTCAACTTGCTGGCCCATCTCCTGCGTGAGCGTGGCTATCAGGTTCGGATTGCGACCAGTGGCCGGCGTGGGATTGTGGCGGTCCGCACTTCAGTTCCGGATCTCATCATGTTGGATATCACCATGCCGGAGATGAATGGATATGAGGTCTGTGAGCAACTTAAATCAGATGAATTGTTGCGCGATATTCCAGTCATTTTTATCAGTGCTTTGGATGATGCCCTCGATAAAGTCAAAGCGTTTGAAGTCGGTGGGGTTGACTATGTGACCAAACCCTTTCAAATCGAGGAAGTTCTGGCCCGGATTGAAAATCAGTTGCGGATTTCTCACCTCCAGAAAGAACTGCGCGAAACCAATAATCAGCTTGAACGCCAGCGCGCCCAGTTGCTCGAAGCCAATCAGAAACTCAAAGATGTCGAGCAGGCCAAGGCCGACTTTACGGCCATGCTGGTTCATGACTTGAAATCGCCACTCACCGTTGTCAAAACCATGCTGGACCTGCTCCAGTTTGACGAAATCATCAACCAGGCAATTGCCGACCAGGGCTTGACGGATGTCATGGTGGCTTCCGAACGCAACGTAGACAAAATTCTCGACCTGATCCAGGAAATCCTTGAGTTTTCGCGCATCGAATCCCAGAACCTGAGCCTGGATATTGAACCAGTTAGCGTTGAAGGCATTCTCAATGACTGTGTGATCACCACCAGCGTCACTGCACTCCAAAACCACATCACCGTTGAAGCCGATATTCAGGAAAACCTGCCGCTGACCCTCGGGGATCGAGTCAAATTGGAGCGCGTGTTTTCAAACCTGCTTTCCAATGCGGTTAAATTCACTCCAACCAATGGAAAAATTACCATTGAGGCCCGGCAGATTAACCAGTCTGATTCTTCATCATCAAGTCCGAACCTGATTGCGGTTCACATCAACGATACCGGCGAAGGGATTCCAGCGGAAGAAGTTCCCTACGTCTTCGAACCTTACCGCCAGGCCACCAAACGCAAAGGACGTCTGGGTGTTGGACTCGGATTAGCCATCGTCAAACGGATTGTCACTGCTCACAAAGGCCAACTGTGTGTTGAAAGCCAGCTTGGGATCGGCAGCCGGTTCACAGTTTTGCTTCCAGTGCTTTCCGCATTGAGTGACTAGCGAATGAAAAGCGAGTAGCCAATCAAAGAGCCAAAACAAAATCACCCTGTCACCTGTCACCTGTCACCTGTCACCTGTCCGTTGTCACCGATTTCATCATGTCGTCTGACCACCCTTCGAACCGCACGTATTTTCTGACCTGGATTCTGGCCTTTTTCCTCCCACTGGCTATTGCCACGCTCAGTATTTTCCACATCACCACTCCGCCAGCCGTTATTCCGACAACGGCACCGCCGACTGAATTTTCAGCCGAACGGGCCATGACACATCTCTGGACCATTGCCCAGCGTCCGCATCCATCGGGATCTATCGAACACCAGAAAGTCCGTGAATATCTGGTTGCCCAGTTGCAAAACCTTGGGCTTCAAACCGAAGTCCAGGAAACAACAGCCCTGGTTGACGCCTGGGAGACAGCCGGCACGGTTCACAACATCATTGCCCGACTCCCTGGCACCAACCCAACCAAAGCCGTCATGCTGGCGGCGCATTATGATTCAGTTCCAACGGGACCCGGGGCCAGCGATGACGGCGCCGGCGTGGCGGGTATCCTTGAAGCCATTCGTGCCTTAAAAAGCAACGGCCCGCTTCGCAACGATGTCATTGTGCTTTTCACTGACTCTGAAGAACTTGGCCTGCTCGGGGCATCAGCGTTTGTGAAGGAGCACCCCTGGGCTAAAGACGTCGGCGTAGTGTTTAACTTCGAAGCACGCGGAAATCGTGGGTGTTCGTTGCTGTTTGAGACCAGCGAGCAAAACGGTTGGCTCATGGCGGAAGTAGCCAAAGCTGGGACCTATACCATTGGAAACTCTTTGTTTTATGAAGTGTATCGCCTCCTGCCAAATGACAGCGATATGACGATGTTTAAGCAAGGAGGCATGATCGGCTGCAATTTTGCTTTTTCGCAAGGAATTCTGTTTTACCATTCGGCGCTCGATCACCCGGCGTACATTGAACAGCGGAGCCTGCAACACCACGGCGGGTATATGCTGAACCTCACCCGGCATTTTGGAACGCTTGACCTGAGTAATCCTCCACGACAGGCAAATGTGGTTTATTTCGAACTTCCCTTTGGAAAACTGATCTGGTATTCGCAAATCTGGAATCTCATCTGGTTAGGTGGCTTGATCTTCCTGATACTGGCCGTCGGTGTGATTGGGGTGCGCAACCAGCAGCTTTCCCTGTCAGGGATGTTCCTTGGAATCCTGGCAATGGTGACAGTGTTGATCCCTCCAGCACTGGTAGTGTGGGGACTGTGGAGTTTGATCTATGCTCTTTCGGCTCACTATCAGACATTTTCCTATTTTGAGGATGCCTATCAGCAGCACTGGTATCTCCTTGGATTTACAGCCATTACGGTCGCAATCATTTCATTTCTCTGGATGACCGCCAGCCGAAAGGTCTCGTGGCCCAATCTGGCTTATGGGTCGCTGCTCATCTGGACTGTGCTGGCGATTATCACAACCCGATTTTTTCCAGGCGGGGCGTTTCTGTTCCTGCTCCCAACCCTGACCAGTGCCTTGAGCCTGGGAATTATCTTTTTGCGAAAGTGGGACGATTGGACCACCTGGCAACCTGGGGTGGTGTTGAGCCTGGGAATGCTTCCGGCGCTGTACTTTATGCCGCCGCTCATTTTGTGTCTGGTAGTAGCGTTGACGCTCAAACTGGCCTGGATTGCCATGATTGTGGTTGGGCTGTTGCTTGGGGTATTGCTCCCGCAAATTGGGGTTTTACATCTGACAGTCCCGAACCGGCTTCCCTGGCTGGCACTGGGAGTGGGAATGTTGTGCCTGATTACGGGTGGTTTAAAAACCAAAATTGACCACGATCACCGCCAGCCAAATATGATTTTTTATGCCTTGAATGCTGACACCAGCCAGGCTTTCTGGGGTTCAGACCTGAGCCCGGTGGACGATTGGGAACGCCAGTTCCTTAAAGACAATCCAACCCGTCGCACGCTCCCGGATTTTTTCCGGATGAGTTCAAGTGAATTTCAGGTCAATCCGGCAACCGTGGCGCCAGTCGAACCAGCAACGGTTGAAATTGTTTCCGACGAACGCACAGCCGACTCGCGAAAAGTGCAGATCCGGGTGCGATCTCCGCGACTGGCCGAGCGGTTGTTGTTGTATTTCGAAGAAACCGAACTTCGATCCCTGGCCGTCAATGGCAAATCTTTCCAAAAACTCCCCAAGTTTCAGACTAAATCTGGCCTGAAGTATAACTTTGACTATGTGGCCCCACCCGCTGAGGGTATCGTGATTGATCTCGAAACTGTTGGAAACAATCCCATCAAACTGGCGATTGTGGACCAATCCTTCCGGCTGCCACCACTTCCTGGGTTTATGTTCATCTACCGTACCGAAGAAATGATGCCCAGCATTCGAAGCCTGACCGATTCGACCTTTGTAGTGAAGACAGTGATGCTTTAGGGCTGGGTTTTGGGTTCTGGGTTCTCGAATAAGTCAGTGTGTCTCCCTGTCTCCCTTCTCTTGATTTCATCTTTTGAAACATCTAGCGGGTTTCTGCGCTGCGTAGCGGGACGTGTCAATCCAACCTTCCCCAGCCAATTCCAAATTTCGAATTAGCAGCAGAAACTACAGATTCATGAACACACCTTCCGAATCGCATTTCCCTGGGCGAATCGCATTTAGATTCGTCTTTATCTATTTCATTTCCTATAATTTGCGATTTTTATTAGCTGATCTTCCGTTCATCGAACCCCTTGGCAAACACTATGAAAACACCCTGCGCATTATTGTGCCCTGGGTTGGCAAGCACATCTTGCATTTACAGAATGACATCACCGTCTTTACTCGAGGCAGCGGAGACACAACCTATGATTATGTTCTGGTGTTGTGCCTGATTGTAATTTCAGCCGGAGCAGCCTTGAGTTGGACAGTTCTTGAACGAAAACCAGTTGATTATCAAAAACTCCATCAGTGGCTGCGGGTGTATGTGCGGTACTCGCTCGCGCTGGCGATGATTACTTATGGCGTCGTCAAAATCATTCCCGGAGGTCAGTTCCCCGCCCCAACACTTGACCGATTGTTGCAACCGTTTGGAGACGCCTCGCCGATGGGGTTGCTCTGGACATTTATGGGCGCGTCGAAGGGCTACAACATGTTCGCTGGTGCTGCGGAAATTGCGGGCGGATTGTTGCTCATCACGCCGCGCACGACTTTGCTGGGTTCGCTGGTGTGTTTCGGAGTGCTTACCAACGTTGTCATGCTCAACCTTTGTTATGACGTCCCGGTAAAGCTGTATTCCTTACATTTAGCAATGATGTCAATATTTCTGGTGTTTCCCGACGTGCGGCGGCTGGCGGATTTGTTGCTCTTCAATCGCCCGGTTGAACCAATCGAGCATCGCCCGTTGTTTACCCAGAAACGGCTCAATGTAGCGGCACAGCTTTTTGGCATCGGGTTTATGCTGCTCTTTACTGGCTGGTCGCTGTATGACTTACACACTGAACTCCAGGCAGAAACCAGTCCTGCCGCAAGATCACCATTTCACGGTATCTGGTTTGTTGAAGAATTTGAAGTTGATGGGCAGGTTCGTCCGCCGCTTTTGACCGATGGCGAACGCTGGCGGCGCGTCGTGTTTGATTATCCGGAATGGATGGCTATCCAGTTGGTGAATGATTCGCGCCGACGCTTTTTGTTGGACCTCAACCTGGAGAAGAAAACGCTCACGCTCGGCAACCGGGACAATCCGGACTGGGAAGCCGTGCTGACCTTTGACCGCCCGGAATCAGAAATCCTTTTGGTAGAAGGCGATCTGGACAACTATCATCTCCGCGCCCGGTTGCACCGCATCCCGGAGCCACAATTTTTGCTCAAGAATCGAGGCTTCCACTGGGTCACCGAGTATTCATTCAATCGCTAAAATAAAACTGAGAATGGTTGGAGATTTAGCCAGTTTGTTGGCCTCATTTTTTATTGGTTTCCGCTTCTATAAGGTAGGAATCAAAATCTCAGAAATCTGCTATAGATTTTCAGAATAAGAAACCACGAAACACACGAAATACACGAAAAAGAAATCCAAATCTTTCAATGGTTTCTGAACTATGACCCCGAAAACACCACGGAAATATTTATCTGAAAAGCTATAGCTGGCAAAAGACCTTATTCAGATCTTCCTCAGGTAAGAGGTGGCCCATGTCTGTAGGCTCACGAATTCTTTTGGTGACCAGCAATCCAACACTCCCAACTGAATTGCAGCGCACCTGGCCTGAGCATACTGCAATTCAGTTTGAGTCACTCATCCCCAACTCCGCAGGATGGGCAGTATTATGTCACGGAGATCAACTTGCTGAAGTAATCATCCTTGATCAAGCCTCTTTCAGTCATCAGGACCTGGAATTCAATGAAGAGAATCTGGTTCTCAAAACCAGGGAGTTGTCAGCGCAATCCGAAGTGATTTGGCTTGGTGATGGTCAGGGGTCGCTCAAAACCCAATTCTTGCAGTCAGGTGCTTTTGCTGTTCTCTCACCTCCCCATGACTTCGAAGATCTGATTCATTATGCTCACCAAGCAATCAAACTTCATCAATTCAAACAGGATGCTCAAGAAAAGCGGATTTTAAATACCTTACTGGACCGGGCCACACGGATTCTGAGTGGACATCAGCCAGACGAGGTTCTTGAGAGTATCTTGCAAGCAATTCAAAGCATTGGGTTTGATCGGGTTCGACTCTACACGTTTTCAGATGACAAGCAGTATCTGATCGGACAAAAACACATCGGCATGGACGATCAGTTTTTGCACTTATATCGTCGAATTGATGACGATCTCTGTATCAACATACTGTACAAAAATAACCAGCCGCAAATCTTCAAGCGGGCAGATGGATACCCAATTGTTTTTGAACCTGATGATGGAAACCTCTCCGAGTGGGGATGCGTGCTCATGGTTTATCAGGGCAATAAGATTGGCAAAATCTCTGTTGACAATAAGTTGAGCCGCCGCCCAATCCAGAAGAAAGCGTTGGAATATGTCCAGGGCTTTGCCGAACTGGCGGCGGCGGCGTTCCAAACGATCTGCCTGGTTACCGATGTCAAAACTCGGGTTGAGAACCTCAGCCGGTTTTTGCAGGTTTCCACCACCGTTATTTCAAGCCTTGAAATGGAAAAAACGTTGACCGCCACTTGCCAATCAGCGGTTCAACTTCTGGGTGTTGACCATAGCGGCTTTGTGGTTCGTGCTCCAGACGGTACCACAGCCAGAGTGATGGCGGAGTATCCTGGTCAAAACGCAATTGGCAAAGAAATTCGAATTGCCGGAATTCAGTTGGAAGAAGATCTGTTTCAGCAAGGTAAAGTAATCAATGTGCCGGATGTGACACAAGCTAAAGAACTTAGAAGCGTTCGGAATCTACTTCTGAGTCTCGGAGTTCAGTCATTGTTGGTTGTTCCAGTGGTGATTCGAGGCCGCGTGTTTGGTTCTTTAAGTCTTGATTCCACCAACCGAAAGCGCACATTTACCGATCATGAAATTGACCTGTGTACGGTGTTTGCCAAACAAGTCGCGATTGCAATTGAAAATGCCCGGCTTTATGAAGAAGCCACTCAGCAAGCGAAGGAAAGTACTCGACTGCGGGCGAATGCTGAACGTCACCGACAGATGCTTGATGCATTGAATCAGAAACTTTTTTCGATTCAGGCCATTAAGGAATTACCTCGGCTTCAAAAAGAAACCGTTCGCCTTGCCGCTGAACTCCTGGGATGCAGTGCCGGCGCACTGTTTGTCAACCACCTCCATTCCAGAGAGCTTGAGCTTGTCGCGGAGTACCAGCTTGGCACACACGTGCTGCAAACCCGGTTGTCACACCAGGAAGGATTGGTTGGAGAAGTGGCCCGGCTGAGAAAAACAGCTTCCACTTCAAACTATGCTGAGTGGCCAGAACGCGAAGCTATATTTCAATCCTTTGATTTCCAATCTGCAATGGCTATTCCGCTGATGAGGGCTGGGGAAGTCGAGGAAATCTTGTTTCTCGGCGATCAAATGCGGAAACGCGATTTCGATCCTATTGAGCAGGAAATACTAGAGCGCTTTGCAGCTCGGGCAGCAATTGAAATGGACACTTCCAAATTACTGAGCAATGAGCAGCGTATGCTCAGTTATTCAACGCTCTTCTTAAACCTCAGTACCTTTATCCTTACCTCACAGCAGCTTGATCAGATTTTACACGCCATTTTAACCGTGATCACTGCCGGGTATGGGCTTGGTTTCAATCGTGCAGCATTGTTTTTAAAAGACGGAAACCATTTAGTTGGAAAAATGGGGATTGGGCAATTAACTCGCGAAGAAAATCGGGAGGTTTGGGACAACCTTTCTCATCCACCAGACGCATTTCGGGCTTACCTGGATCAATTACCTACTGAATTTGCCCAAACTTCGGTCTTTGAAATCATTGATGGCCTACAATTGCCGATTGACCTCAGTTCTGATGACTGTTTTTCACAACTTATCTCAGAAAAGATCCCGTATGCCCATCTGGTTCAAAAAGAAGAGCTTGTTCACCTTCCAAAGACTTTTATCCAACATTTGAATCCCTCGGTGGAAGCCATCATCGTACCGCTCAAAGCTCAGGGAAAAATCCTTGGGCTGATTTATGCGGATAACGAGTTCATTGCCGACCCAATTACCGAAGTTACCCGGGAACTTCTTTTGACCCTGGCTGATACGGCAGCCCTGGCGATTCATCGAACCTTGCTCTTTCAGGAAACCGAAGAAGCGAGGCAGCAATTCCAGGACTCTTTGGTTGCCGCGATTGAAGTCAACACCGCTCAGGACCCGGTTGATGTGCTCGGAGATGTTGTGGAGCGGATTTTATTTGCCGAACGGGCGTCTCGCGTGGATTTGTTTTTGATTGATCAAGCCACGAAGGCCGCGCATTTGTTGGTCACGGTTGGAGAAGATCGCGATGATGATTCTTTCGATGAACTGATACGCCCAGAAGGTATCTCAATCCAGGTCTTTGAAGCAGGTGTTCCACAAATTATTCCGGAGATTGAAAAAGAGCCGCCAGGCCGATTAAATCTGAACCTGCTTGGGTCAACCTCCAAAGCTGCCTTGTGTCTTCCTTTTTCCCTCCCAGAGCGCAGAATTGGGGTGGTGTGGATTCTGTATGATTACCCACGCTCTTTCCCAGAATATGAAGTGACGGCACTGCAACACTACATGAATCTTGCCGCGTTGATATATCAGTTTAAGCGACGGAGCCGCAGGCAGGAAGCCTTGAGACAGGTGTCAGAAGCCCTGGCGAAAGTTCAAAATCTGGCGGAAACCCGACAACAAATCATTGAAGGCGTAGAAGGCATATTTGAAGCCAGTTCGGCGGTACTCTGGTCATATAATTCAGAACAACAAGCCTTTGACCCGCAAACCTCCGTAGTGGCTGGAATTTCAGATGAACTCTGGAACAAATTACAAAAATTCCCTCCGCGCCCAGAGGGTATGACAGCGACGATCCTCCAAAGAGGCTGGGTTGGGATTTCAGTGGTTGACGAGCATCAATATCCTTCGCTGAGTCCAGATATTCAGCAGTTGTTGAAGGAGGTCCAGGCTGTCAGCTTCCAGGGAGTTGCTCTCAAGGTGGGTGAAGAGATTTTTGGTGTGCTTTATATTAACTCTGACTCAGTTCAAAGCTTTTCCGAGGAAGCTCAACAAATTGCACGCTCTTTTGCCAGTCAGGCAGCGCTGGCATTGAAGAAAGCCAGATTGATTGAAGAATTGGAAAAAATCAAACAACTGGCTCAACGCATTGCAACCGCCATGACCCAAAATATTGACTCCACCCTGGAAGCCATTGCAGCGGGTATTCAGGATACACTCCGATGCGATGCCGTTACCCTGTATCCTTATAAAGAAGACGCTGTTGGTTCACGAACCGGGCGTATCAGCCATACCCCAAAATTTATCGGTGTGCGGAATCCAGACAAATGCGCTCGTCCTTCTGAAGTGACACCAGAATCAACGCTTTCCCGGATGCTTCACGAATTACCAGCCATCTACCCCGTACCGGATGTTGAACAGGATCCCTTGTTTTATCAGCGCTTTGCCCAGGAAGAAAAAATTCTATCGTGTGTTGGTATCCGTCTGGAAGTAAATCATCGCATCGTCGGCATTTTATTTGTCAACTATCGCACTCGACATCAATTTACTGACCAGGAGGTTGAAAATATTACATGGCTGGCCAATCTGGCGGCCATTGCCATCAGCAATGCACAACTGTTTTATGAGATTGAGCAAGAAGCCAAAATCCTGCAAGCCTTGTACGGCACCACAGAACCAACCAGGGGCTCATTGTTGAATCGGACATTTGAGGAAATCGTCAACCAAGCCTGTGAACTCACCAATATTGAGCAGGGGATTATTTATGCGGACATCCGGCTCGTTGAAGGCGAAAAGACCATCCTCAAAGCGTTCTTTCCCGAATCTGAATTGAGTGAACCTGCGCGACGGAATGCAGTGATTGATTTGCGAGACCCCAAAATTGGAGTTACCGGTCGTGCAGTGAAAGAGAAAAAAATACAAATCGTGCCAGATGTCTCAGATGATCCTGATTATCGGGAATCTCACCCGGAAACCAGATCTGAACTGACTATCCCTATCTTTCATGCCGATACCGTGGTTGGAGTGATCAATGTTGAAAGTAACCAAGCTCATTACTTCAAACTCGAACATTTATCAATTTTGATCATCTTGGCAGATGTAGCTGCTTTTGCCATCGAAAAAGCAGCCATGACGGAGCAGCTTATTAAAGCTGCAATGAAGGAAGAAATCATTAAGGAAAAAGCTCGACATAATCAAATTCTCTCATTGACGTTCGGTGGAATTGCCCATGAGGTAAAGGGTCATAGCATTGCCATCAAAGACAATGTAGAAGATCTGGTCGAGCGGTTTCGAGAAGGGGAATCCGTCTCTCAACAAGAAATTCTTGAAATTCTTGATCTTACTGAACGACATGCATCATCAATGACCCACATCGTCAATGATTTTCAATGGTTTGTGCATTCACATCGAGATACAACCGATGAATTTACTGAAACCGTTGATTTGGAAGATTTGATCAAGAGCGCCATCAAAGAAACAAAAGATCGTCTAAAAATAGAAGACCCGAATCCTTTACAGGTAAAAACAAAAACTGAAACGTCCATCATTCTTTCTTGCCGAGCTAATTTGCTTCGCCGAGCTATTATAAGCTTACTCGTAAATGCAGTGGAAGCTATTCAATCCATTAGCAAAGAGCTAAAAGATGGGGACGTTTGGGTTGAATTGGGTAAAAATCAGAATTCTACTCATTGTGTCATTTCAGTTTTTGATCGAGGTCCCGGCTTCTCTCCCTCGGAAGACCTGTTCGAACCTTTTTTTACAACCAAAGGTAGTCGGGGGCTAGGACTAGGGCTGGCTATTTGCAAGTTCATTATCGAAGCACATCGAGGAAGTATTGAAGCAGCCAAAAACGAATTGGGAGGCACAGTTTTCATGGTTACCTTACCAGTCCAACCTTTTTCTACACTCAATCAAAACTGAGGAGAAAACATTATGAGTGACATCACCATTCTAATTGTTGATGATCTGCCTGATCACCGCAGACCGCTCAGAAGAAGGCTTGAAACCAAGTTGAAAGTTCGTGTTTTGGAAGCTGATGGCCAAAAAGAAGCCTGGGACATTTTACAAGAACATCACCAGAATATTGCTCTGGTTGTGGTTGATCTTCATATGAAGACAGGTCCTGACGAAGGAACCCAACTTATCGAACAAATTGTCAACTCTGGGATGGATTGCCGGATTGGTGTTCGAACCGCTCATGGAAGAATAGATGATCAGGTTCTAAAAACTAGAACTCCAAGAGTTGATTTTTATGCGAAGAAAGATGATGGGATTGACTCATTACTTCAATATATTCAATCAGCTATCAATAGTTTACTTGACTTAAAAATTGCTGATCATCAGATAAATCAGAAGCACCAGGTCTTAGAAAGATTAAAGGAAAGCCAAAACATCCGGTGGACAGTTCTTGAACCCACAACAGATATTTCATCTGACTCTTCCTCTCAGGAAAAAATTGCGATACGGCTGTTTTTTGAAATGTGCAGTTGGCAATCAGCAAAATTCAGCACTCAGGAAGGTACTTTTTACAAAATCGAGGCAGAGGGAACGCGCCAAACAACCTCAGTTGGTTCTCCCGCACTCTTTGAGGCAATTCAATATATTGCACTGCCGTCTCCGACTACGGATCTTACAGCTCACGTTGTCGCTGGAACTGAAATTTGGCATCCCTGTGAAGGTAAATTTCGCATTTTGCCTCTTCCTGCACCATACATTGAGGGCCAGGAGCCAACTTATCAAATGAACCTTGGGGTTTATCTCAAGAATCAATTTTTACCGGAGGCAAATGTAAGGATCCAAAAGGAGAGCATCTTTTTTGATGGAGTACCCTGCGCATCTGTTTCTATTATCCCAGTGAGGCACAACCCTCGGGTTGGAAATCTTGAGATTCTTTCTTCAGTAGAGCTTGAAATCAATGGGAAGTCACAACCAGGTAGTGCTGACCAAAAGTTCCAGCCCAAGATAAACTCACCGCTACAAACCATTGTTTTAAATTGGGCAAATGCTTTGCGAGGATATACAGCTAAATCGTCATCTCGACTAACCTCAATGGCTATCAATTCCGAATTTGATGAAACAACAGACACACTTAAAATACCAGATTTGCCTGCCTTACCAACAAAACCAAATTATTGGATTTTTGGGACTCAAAAAGGCATTGAAGCCATTCAACCACTTCTTGATGAGCGCGGGAAAACTTTTAACGTCGTGCCGTTCATTCTTGGGGAAGGAAGACTCTCGTTCTCAAGTGACCTCTCCGCTGAGGAAAAAAGAAAGGCGATTCGGGACTTTTTACAGGAACAATCAGGTGAAACGACCAAACCCAATGACCGACCGGATTATGTTCTGCTGGTCGGCAATCATGAAGTTATCCCTCATTTTCACTTTGTGGAGTATCATTGTCTTGGTGACGGCACGCTCGACAAAAAAACTCGTCAAGAAATTCAAGGAATTCCGATCTTATCCGATTCGCAGTATACCTATTTCCCCGAGATCACTGATGATCCAGGCCCTCGCTTTGCCCTGGGACGGTTGCCGTTCAATGACCCTCAAAAACTGAGAGACTTGTGTGTCAACTATGTTGCAGGAAAGTTTTGCACACAACTTTCCAATCAATGGAGATTTTTTGTTGGCCTGGATCACGTTAAGCCAAATAAATTTCAACGGCATATCGAAGACCGAATCAGGCCGCTGGTTGGAAATAATGCTGATTTTCTGTATTTAGATAGTATGGTTGACCCCAACCGTATGGTTGAACTTGCGCTACGGAATCCCACCCGGTTTGTTACCTATCGGGGTCATGGTTCGTGCATTGAATGGCAAATCAACCCAAGCCTCAAGCCAACTTTTTTCCAAACACGTCATTTATCAGAAAAAAACTATGCAGTTCAGGGAGTAATGGGAATCGCCTGTTGTACCAACGCGCTTCGCCTTCATCCAGCAACCCAAGTCACGGGAAACAGCCGGTGCAATTTGGGCTATTGCAACACTCATCAAGAGCCGTTTGGCTATACCTGGGTCAAGAATCAGCTTTCTCCCTGGTATCTTGGCTCGACTTCTAAGAGCTTTTCGTTGGCCAACGATGTGTTCCATGAAGAGTTGGTTTGTCAATTGATTAAACCTTCTGTTTCAACCATCGGAAGTGCTTTCCGCTCTGCTTTAATTGAATTCTTGAAAACGACTGAGATGGAGGTTCAACCTCATGTCCGTGACAGTGTGGCGATGTACTTATTAATCGGCGACCCAGCCTGGCCACTGCAACGCTAGTTGGATAATCATAATTTTTAGAATCAATCGTTTACAGGTGAAACTGCTCGTTCGAAACCGTCTTGCCTTGCTGTCGTGAAAGGAGTAGTATGGCAACCCCGATATTAAAAGTTGAAGGTGACATGATGTCAAACCGTTCTTGGCTTGCAGTCGTGCCAGGGGGGGAAATCAATCAAGCTCCGTTGCGTGAACTTTCATATCAACCCGACCTGACCGACACTTCACGTGTTTGGATTCGACTCAATTACCAGGTGAAAGGGTTTTGGATCCATTCGAATCACACAACTTCCGACCAAACGATCCATATTCCAGGCGTGCGAGTAATGGCAACACCGGGCGCTCCCAAGCTGCCGATGGATGTGTTTTCAATTGCCATCCCTCGCAAAAGCCGTGTGTCTCAAGATGGACTCCGAGTCGAGGTGCGTCAGCAAACCAGTGTTCCAGGCACGTACCGGATTCCTCCGGAGCCGCCATTTCAACTCGAACGTGAATCTATTCCAGCAGCTCCGGATCCTGTGATTTACGAGTCTGGAGCGTTCTTCCCTGAGACAGTGGCGGCTTGCGGCAAAGTCTATACTATTGATGGCATGAATCAGGTGGTCATTTCTGTTTTTCCAATTGCCTACGCACCTCAACTCGGGCAGTTGATTGTAAGGAATTCCATTCAGGTTTCCCTCCTGTGCTTGAATGGCAGCGCTTACGCGCTCGACGAAGTGAAATGGCACTCTCCGGCAGTTCAAAGTATCGTCGGATACAATCATACATTTCTTCGGTCTCGATTCTCTGGAACAACCCGGCCAAGCGGCCCTGTCGCTGCTATCTAAAGGTACACCATCGAGTTATTACCTCAGATTGATCTGCCATTCCTGGTCAGACAGAGGGAATGTGTGTTTCTAAGGCGCAAATAACCCACACCATAAACACCTGAAGAGAAAAATACCTGTGGTCATTCAATCTATTTTCCGTCTTCATTTTCTCACTAATTTATACAACGGTATCTAATACAAACCTTCTTTAAAAAGCTATTTAGTAATTTTATCAACTGAACGAGTTAAATAAAGTCAGCGCCCTATTTCTCCCTGGGGTTTGGATCGCTGAACGTCCAAACCACCCTTCAACCCATCACCAATACAAGGAGTAATGCAGTATGGCTAAAGTACGTGTGCTTGTTGAAATTACACATTCTCAACCTGAAGCCTTTGCGGTTCGGGCTAGCTTGTTTGATTCTCCGGTTGACTCAGTCCGGGCAAGTGAAGGTTTATTAACGAATTTGGCTGGCTTTGGACTTGAGGTCACTGATGAGTTTCCACCGGTCCCCATGTTTGCCGACACTGTGGTTCAAGCGGAAACCGTTGGGTTTTCAGCGTTTGACAGCCCGGAAACAAGCCCTGATGCTGAAGCGGCATCAGTGGTCGTATCCTGTGAAGTCGAACGGTCCAAGCTTCAGGAACTACAGGCTCAAGCTGGGGTTCAAGTTTGGCCAGATGCCGAGATAACACTTTTCCCGGATGAATGCTGTTCCTGTAGCCTTGGATTCGAAAGTGATGACACAGAACATCCCTTCGATCTGGCTCGATCAAATGGCGGAACTGACTGCCGCCCATTTCGCCCAGGAGTTTCAATCCAGGTCATCCGCCAGTTGCTTTCAGTTGGAGCAGTGTGGAGAGATGGGTTTCGAGGTCAAAATATTGTCGTTGGAATCGTTGATGAAGGAGTCAACGGCCAGGTATACCCAGTGGTAGGCGGCTTTAGTTCTTCAGGTAGCCCTCGGCCAGGCAGTGCGGCCATTACCAGCCACGGCTCGATGTGTGCGGCTGATGTATTGGTCGCCGCCCCTGCCGCCAAATTATATGACTACCCGTTTATGCAATCTGCCTACTCTGGAACATCATTGCGCATGTTTCAGGCAGCACTGGATCAACGCCGTTTGGATGGCACACCTCATATCTTGAACAACAGTTGGGGCTTTCGCTGGGTTTCACAAGCCAGTTCTCCCGCCCACCCCAATTGGGATGCCAATCACCCATTTAATCGAAAAGTGCGTGAAGTTGTGGCTTCAGGTGCGGCTGTGTTCTTTGCGGCTGGCAATTGTGGCCAGCAATGTCCAAGTGGAAACTGTGTTCCTGGCGAGATCGGCCCAGGAAAATCCATTCTTGGACCAGGCAGTTTAAAGAATGTCATCACTGTCGCCGCTGTTAACAGCCGGCATGAGCGAATCGGATATTCCTCACAAGGTCCAGGATATTTCACCGCGCAAAAACCCGATATTGCCTCATATTCTCATCTGTTTGGCAATTTTGGCCCAGGTCGCCCCGGCGGTAACGATCCTCCCTTTGACAACGGCACAAGCGCCGCAACTCCGGTGGCAACAGGTGTTGCCGCGCTTTTAAGAAGTGCGCTGGGACCAATTCCGCCAGAACAGTTAAAACAGGCTTTGATCCAAAGTGCCATTAATCTTGGCGTACCTGGTTGGGACACGGATACCGGATTTGGAGTCATCAATGCTGGCGCTGCCTATGCTCTCTTGCGTCGGTAGCGGTTCGGGGATAAGGTAAAAGTCTCCTATGTCTGGAGTCACCACAATGACAAGGACTAAGCTCATGTCATTTTCCAGATCGCTAAAGCTATGGGAGTAAATTACCTGAGCGTTGGAGGTATGTATATGAAATGGTTGGTTTCAACTGTCCCCTCTATTGACCAAACTCAAATCCAACACAAACTTGCCCAATGGGATGCAACTTTAGATAACGAGATGCCACCAGTCAAAATGGACACGGGAGAGCAGGTTTTTGAAGTTGAAGGGCCACCTACTTTACCAGAGTTAGCTTCCCACGATGAGAGCATCGTATCAGTTGCCCCCAATGCGGAAATCGAATTGTTCTCTCGATTCTAAACCGCTTCAACAGAAGTGTTCGGCAAACTAATTGCTCAGGTTAAGAAGCCAGGATTGGTAGTCATTCAGGAATCCAGAGTGCTGAAAAACCCGCTCGCACGCGAGTGGCGCTGACTTCCAAGTCATCCTTATTTTGTTTCCTGCAACAACTTTGTCCAAACACTTCTGTTCCCTACTGATTTCTCATCAAGGATTTACTGAATAATCTCCCCTTCAGTCTTAAACCTTCGGTTGCTGGAATGAAACCGTTCGATCTTGCGTCGAATATCATTGCCAATGTCCTGGATTTCTTTGAAATCACTTTCGCTGAGATGTTTTTTGAGAATTTCAAAAACCTTGCCGAGTTCAACTCCATACTTGCCGAGCAAAATCTCAATATCGCTTTCGTAAATGCTGACCTTTTCAAGCCGTCCCTGACGATAGAGTGATGGCAATGCATAAAACTTCAGAATCAAGAGCCCTTCAACCGTCGCGCAAGGAATTGCCTTCCCGCCAAAATATCGCACTGTGGCGTATTTCTTTTTGATCAGATTGAACAATCTGTTCTTTGTCAAAAGGAAGTCAACTTTGAGCCCTTGAAACCGCCCATTGACGAAGGTCTCGGTTCGATTTTCAATCGAAATTTCGGAAAGCGAATTCAAATCTTTTGTGCTGATAATAAAATCAATATCTTGCGTGTTTCGGCCTTCAAAATAGCTCAGGAGTGCCACTCCACCCACAAGGAGAAATGAGATTTTTTTGGCTTCGAGGGTATTGAAAAACGCTTCGATAATCTCGGGCAACGCATGGGCCGAGGACGCCTTGCCTTCCCAGTTCTTCATATCAAATAAAACCCCATTTTTGATGATCTCTCCAATTGTGATATCCATATTCTTTTCTTCACTTTCCAGATCAACCTGGAGCGATTTCCGGCACTTTATCCGTTTGCCTGCAAAATGAGTAACTGGGCTATACTGGAAGTCCAAAAGACCCTCGTATCAGTTGACGAATCTGCCGGCATCGCCTCAATGCATCTTGAGCCACGGCTTTATTCGCTGAGCTTCCCGGGTATCGAAAAGAGACGGCATACGTTGTCAAAACCCCCAGATCAGTGCTTAATCCACCCCAGGTTGGTTCAACCGAAAGCACATCGTTCAAAAGTATCAACAAGTTATGAGTTCTTTGAATTGAAAGACCCGCTTCTTCAAGCCGGGCTTTCAGGTATTTTTCAGCACATTGTTGGGCATGAAAACAAGCAGCGTCGAAATTTGGGCTTTTTCGTGCTCTCAGTTCACGTTGTGCTGACACCCAATCGCCTTCTGCTTTGTCAATCCATTCGGTGGTTGTGAGCCTCATGAAGCACCTTTCCTTGACTGACAATTTCCTCTACAAAACGATCTCCAATGCTGAGACGTGCCTGAATCTGTTGGGGTGTCCGAACCAATAAATCCACAGCAATTGACGGATTAACCTGGGTAAGAATCTCGGCTGCTTTGAGAAGCGGATGACCTTCAAAAGGCATAACCACCAGTAAATCCACATCGGAATCCCACCGTGGCTGACCATAGGCGTGAGATCCAAATAAGACGATTTTCTCAGGATGAAACCGCTCAACAATTTGGTCACACAGACTTTGAATTTCACGTGTGGAAGTCATTACCGCTTCTCCTTTGCTTACATTCAGACTTTCGCCAGCGTTAGCCCCTGCTGGTCCTGGTACTTGCCGGAGCGGTCCTGGTACGACGTGGAGCATTCTTCGTCAGATTCAAAGAAAATAATCTGGACAAAGCCTTCTTCGGCATAGAGCCGCACCGGAAGGTTGGCGGCATTATAGAGTTCGACTACCAAACGGCCACGCCAGTTAGCCTCCAGTGGTGTTGTATTTACAATTAGTCCGCAGCGTGCATACGTCGATTTCCCAAGAGCAAGAGCAGTAACATTCCGTGGCATATGAAAGCGTTCAATCGTCACACCCAATGCGTAGGAATGCGGCGGCAACAGCCAATAATTTGAACCATCGGTGTCTTTGCGGAGTGGAATATCCAAAAGACTGCTCGAATCAAAGTTCTTCGGGTCAATTTCCGTTCCCTGAATTGGGGAAAACACTTTAAACTCATCTTTTGCCAGCCGGCAGTCATACCCGTAACTCGACAACCCGCAACTAATCACTTTGCGGTCTTCAACCTGGCGAATCAGTTTTGATTCAAATGGGGTAATAAGTTGGTTCTCTTCGCACATCCGAAGAATCCAGCGATCTGATTTGATAGCCACGAAATGTTCACCTGTTTTTTTGGAATTTAGTTTGTAGTCAGTAGTCAGTAGTTGATAAGTCAGTAGTCAGTAGAATTTAGTCAAAATCTTTTGGCAATGACCGAGATTCGTTCCGTGTGAAAATGTGATAACTGAAGATATTTGACACCAATTTACAAGGAAATCCTCGTGTTAGAAAACAGTCAAAGGATTCAACCAAATAAACTCAGTGAACTACTGACTACTGACTTATCAACTACTGACTACTGACTACTTTAGGATACCTATATGCGAACTCAGAACGCAATCTCTCGCAATCTCTGGTGTTTGATCCTTATCGTAGCGGCTGGCTTGACGCCCGTGGTTCAGGCTCAGTCGGGAAATCGTCGGTTGCCGCCTCCACGCGACATTGACCCGCCGGCCACAGTTTCGCCGAAACCAGCTTCGCAACCGGCCCAGACGGAACCAACCGTTACCGAACCACTCACCGAACGTGAGTTCTTTGGCTTGCTCCAGCAGGTTCAAAAACGTGGAGTCACCCAGGGAGACATTGCCGGAGCACTCGATGAACGTGGCATTGCTTTCGAAGCCACTGACGCCCTGATCGAACGCGCCCGCAAGGCCGGCGCCCAGTCGTTTCTGGTCGCGGCGCTCCTCCGGGCTGAGGATCGCCGCAAACGGGCCCGCTACGCCGATGAAACCGCGCCGCCACCTGGCCAGCGACCCGTCTTAAAACCGGCGCCAACCGAAACGGAACCGGACCAGCCGTTTGACCCCGAAGCAGCCGAACAAGAAATGCTCAGCCGGCTCTCTTTGCTGGAACAAACCCGCTATCACGTGCTCAAAAGCGTGGATGATTTCCCCAACTTCATCGTCCGTCAAAACATCCGCCGCCTGAAAAATAAGGGCGGCGGCTGGTATGAAGACGATGTACTGGGAACGGAAATTACCTACGAGCAAGGCGAAGGCGAAAAAGTCAACCTGTTGACCATCAACAATGTACCGACGTCAAAAACCTTTGCCAGCGTCGGGGGGTCAACTTCGATTGGTGAGTTTTCATCCCGGCTCCTGGCACCCTTTGTGCGGCAAAGCAAAACAGACTTTAAGGAGGCTGGGCGGGAAAATTATCGCGGGCGGGACTGTGCGATTTTTGATTTTTCCGTGGCACAGGAAAACTCAAACTACTCTATCGAGGGCGTGGGGCCAGACGGACAACGACAACAAATCATCGCGGCTTATGATGGTCGGATGTGGATTGATCGGGCATCAAAACGGGTGGTTCGGATCGAACAATCTGCGGTTCGGATGCCTCGCGACTTTCTATTTTCGCAGGCTGAAACCGCCGTCGAGTATGACTGGACCGAGATCGGAGAAAAACGGTACTGGCTACCAATTACGGCAGAAACCCTGATTGGCAGCGACCGCTATGACTACTATTCGCGCAACGTTATCAAGTTTTATGACTACCGCAAGTTTGAAGCGGATGTGAAGATATTGGATTAGGGTTGAAGACATTGGGCTAGGGGCTCAGGGTTGGGGGCAATCGAAGGGATGAGGGATGAAATAAAGCCAATTTCTTCAGCCCCCAGCCCTCAGCCCTGGTTTTTTCTCTACCGAATCACTTCCAACCCACCCAGATATGGCCGCAGGGCCTTTGGAATTTCAATCGAGCCATCTTCCTGCTGATAATTCTCCAGAATTGCCAGCCAGGTCCGACCGACAGCTAAACCCGAGCCGTTGAGGGTGTGGACCAGCTCCGGTTTGGCCCCGGCTTCACGACGAAACCGAATACTGGCCCGGCGCGCCTGAAACGCTTCGAAGTTTGAGCAAGACGAAATTTCGCGATACGTTTTTTGGCTTGGCAGCCAGACTTCCAGATCATAGGTTTTGGCCGATGCGGCGCCCATATCGCCCGTCGCCAGCACGACTTTGCGGTAAGGCAATTCCAGCCGCTGCAAAATCACTTCGGCATTGGCCGTCAGCTTTTCGTGTTCGGCATAGGATTCTTCAGGTTTGGTAAATTTCACCAGCTCCACCTTGTCAAACTGATGCTGGCGGATCAATCCACGCGTGTCGCGGCCATAACTTCCAGCTTCGGACCGGAAACACGGGGTGTAGGCGGTAAAGGAAATTGGCAGCTTCGCTCCGTCCAGGATTTCGTCCCGATAGTAGTTGGTCACCGGAACCTCAGCCGTTGGCGCCAGATACAGACCACGCTCATCTGTCAATTTGAACAAATCCGCTTCAAATTTCGGCAGTTGTCCGGTTCCAAACAGCGAAGCGGCGTTGATGATGAACGGCGGCAACATTTCCTGATAGCCGTGTTCCTGGGTGTGGATGTCGAGCATGAAATTGATCAGGGCACGTTCCATCCGGGCGCCCATGCCGTTGAGCACCGAAAACCGGGCGCCGGTGATTTTGACGGCCCGTTCCTGATCCAGAATGCCGAGTGCCACGCCCAGGTCTACGTGATCTTTGGGCTCAAAGGAAAATTCACGCGGTTCACCCCAGCGGGAAATTTCCTGGTTGGCCGATTCACCTCCGACTGGAACTGACGAATGTGGCATGTTTGGAATAGCGGTCACCACCTCACTTAGTTTGACTTCCACCTCAGCCAGTTCTTTTTCCTGGGTTTCGATGGTGACTTTCAGCTCTTTCATCTCAGCCCGTTTGCCGTCGGCTTCTTCTTTTTTGCCAGCTTTCATCAACGCCCCGATTTCAGGACTGACGCGGTTTAACAGGGCTTTGTTTTTTTCCGACTCACCGATCAATTGGCGGCGTCGGGCGTCAAGTTCAACAAATTCATCAATGGTTAAGGCACTCCCCCGATTGACGAGCATCTGTTTAACCTCGTCAAGGTGGGTGCGAATAAAATCAGCAGCAAGCATAAAATCCTCTTGTAAAAGGGTTCAGGGTTCAGGGTTCAGGGTTTTTGAAGGAATGAGAAATAAGGGTTGAGGGCTGAAATAAATCACCTTGTCACCTGGTCATCCTGTCACCTTGTTATTTCGGTCACCTTTGTTATCTTGTCATTGATCAGCCTCTCCGCATTGAGCCTGAAGAGTTTCGACTCGATTTCCGGCCCTAACTCAAGGCTGCGAAGACCTGCCAGTTGATCGGCATAGGGGTAGGGAATGTTCGGAAAATCTGAGCCGTACAAAATGCGATCCTGAAAGCGGAGAAAGAAATCGCGACCAGGGCAGTTTTTCTGAAAAACCGTGGCGTGAACACAGTTCATCGCCGTGTCAAAGTAAATCGTTTCAAAGTCTTCGGCAAGGGCTCGATAGTCGTCATATTCAAAAGCACCACAATGCGCCACGATGACCTTGAGCTTTGGAAACGTCTCAACGACACGCCGGAGCCGCTCAGCACCATCTTTGAGCAAGTACACGGGCCCCGAGCCAGGATGACAGAGCAGGATTTTTTCCATCCCTTCCATCACTTCATAAGCTGGGAAAAACCGTTCATCATCAAGCATTTCCTGTGACACAAACGGGTGGAGCTTGATCCCATGAAAACCATATTCCTCAAAAATCCGTTGCGCCACTGCCGCCGTGTTGCCATCACCAGCAAAAATTGTCCCAAATGGAATCAGTTCGGGGATTTCCTGGGCTGATTCACGCACAAATTCATTCAAAAAATGAGCCATTCCAGGGCGATGGGCATACACCAGCGACGTAAAGCGTTTAACGCCCTGCTGTTTGAGCGTGGCGACATGTTCTGGCCCATGGACCTTATAATGGACTTTCCACAGCCCGAAGCTTTCGGTTTCAAAATAATTCCAGATCGCTTGAAACACCCTGGACGGGAAAAAATGGACGTGAATATCAATCACGGGAACCTCCTGCTCTTGTTCAATATACCCGAACCTGAGTCAAATTCCAGTTGTGGGCGGTAGAGCGGTTCAATCGTTTCCGCTTGAATATGGGTTGAGGATTTCGCCGGTCACCTGGTTGTTGAGTGAGGTTTCCGCAGTCGAACGTGAGGGTATGGTAACGATTTGGGTTACCTGATCCGCGAGCGGCATGTCCAGTGGTTGCTGCAAGCTATCAAGGGCAACGGTGGGTTGATCCGCTAACCGTTGATGCGGGCCCTCAACCTCGTCATCAGTATCATACTCAGCAAACTGCTCAGTCAGTGCTCTGAGTAAATCCGCAAACTCACGTGCCGTTGGACGGGCCTCTGGTTGCTTGACCAGTGCCTTGAGGACGGCAGCATCAACTTCTGGTGGAATCGTTGGATTAATTGATCGGAGCGAGGGCGGCAATTCATTCAGATGCGCCACAATCAGATGATAGGCACTGTTGTTTTCACTCACAAAGGGCGGACGACCACATAGACACTCGTAAAACATGATTCCAACGCTATAAATATCTGATCGTCCGTCATAGGTGCCGTCCCAGAGTCGTTCAGGTGCCATATAAGTCGGGGTCCCCACGATGCCGCCGGTTACCGTTAATTTCTTTCCGCTGGCTTCCGAATCATCAAGCATCTTGGCTACCCCGAAATCCACAACTTTGACGACTTCGCCTTCCGGTGACCGGTGTAAAAAAATATTGGCTGGTTTGATGTCGCGATGGATGATCCCCAGGCGGTGGGCTTCGGCGAGTCCTTCACACACGGCGCGCATCACCCTCAGGGTCCGGCGGAGGCTCAATCGTTTTCGAATATGGAGTTCCTCGCTGAGCGAACATCCATCCAGCAACTCCATCACCAGATAGGCAATGCCTTCAGCCGAAATTCCAGAGTCAAACACCTGAATGGCATTCGGATGGTTGATGCGTGACGAAGAAACCCCCTCCAGGCGGAACCGTTCAACCGCATCCGCCGAATCGTTTCCCGGTGCCGGGCGAAAGACTTTGACGGCAATCGGACGATGAAGCACCAGATGCGTTCCACGAAACACAGCCCCAAAGCCGCCAGAGCCGATTTTCTCTTCAAGCCGGTACTTCCCTTCCAAAACCGTTCCCGGCAAGGCTTCTGCCAGAGCCGAGAAAATCCGGTCCGCCTGCTGATGAGAAATGATCAAATCCTGATTGGCCCGGTCGAGTGCGGCAACTTTCTGATCCAGTTCGGTATTTTTGCGCTCGGTTTCAAGCTTGGCGAGTCGAACCTGTTCAATATTTTCAGCCAGTTCGGCATTTTTCGTGGCCAGTTCGGCGGTGCGCTCGACCACGACGGCTTCAAGTTGGGCCGCTCGCCGATTGAGTGCCCGTAGTCGCAGCCGAACCCCGCCATACACGCTCCCGGCAATCAGAGCGAATCCAGCCAGATAGGCCCACGGTGTTTGGTACCAGTGCGGGCGAATTCTGAACGTAAAAGCGGCTCCGGTCTCATTCCAGACGCCATCGTTGTTGCAGGCCAGGACTCTGAACCGGTAGGAACGCGGCGGCAAGTTGGTGTAGCCAATCCGTCGTTGATCGCCGGTTTCAATCCACGCCCGGTCATAGCCTTCGAGCATGACCTTGAATCGAACTTTGGCTGGTGCCAGAAAACTGAGCGCAGTGTAGCGAAACTCCAGTTTGTCCGCCCCTGGCGCCAATTCGACTGATGCCGCCAAATCAACCGACTTCCCATCAACCAGAACCTGTTCGACCGCAATCGGCGGCGGAACCGGATTCCGCAGGATGTGATCCGGGTGAATCGTGATCAGACCGGCCACCCCGGCAAACCAGAAGCGCCCATCACGTCCACAAATCGCCGCCGGTTGGGCAATCCCGTTGCACTGGTTATTGCGCATGCCATCGTCACGGGTGAAGGCTTCATGGGTAAATGATGGACGCTTGCCATCGCAAAAATCCTCGATATCCTGTTTGCGTACCCGCGAAATGCCCCGATTGGAACTCATCCAGAGGTATCCGCTCCGGTCTTCCAGCATTGAAAACACGGCGTTATCCGCCAGCCCATTGCGAGTTGTAATCGGGGTCATCCGCCCGTTTTTGAGCCGGGCCAGTCCACCATTCGTGCTGACCCAAACAGTGCCAGCCGAATCAACCGCGAGTGAACGGACGGTGTCATCAGGCATTCCATCTTGAGAGTGCCACACGCGAAACGTCTCATCTTTGAAATAGTGCAACCCCAAAAATGACCCAACCCACAGACCATCGCCGATTTTGTCTTCCACCAGGACCACCACTGAGTTGTGTGCCAAACCATCCGCCGTGGTGTAGGTCCGAAAAGTACCGTTTTCATATCGGGTGAGGCCGCCAGCGCGAGTTCCAAACCACATCGTCCCGTGGCGGTCCTCCAGAATGGCATACACGGGTTGTTGCGTTTGCCCAGGGTGACCCTGAAAGGATGTCACCTGACCATTGGCAATCCGCACCACGCCAGAACCATTGAACCCAACCCAAATGGCCCCGGTGTGGTCTTCAGCGAGTGAGCGAATAAAATTGTTAAGTAAGCCAGTTTCAGCAGTATAGGTCACAACTGACCGATCAGGCTTGAGGCAATTAAGCCCATTGCCGTTGGTGCCGATCCACAAATTTCCCTGACGATCTTCAAGCACCACCCGCACGTTGTTATCCGCCAGCCCATGGCGCTTGTTGTAGACGGTAAACTTCTCATCTTTAAAGCAGTTGAGCCCGCCGCCAGTGGTACCAACCCAGAGATTGCCTTCCTGATCTTCATAAATGGTTCGGACCAGATCATTGGTCAGGCCGTCTTTTTGAGAAAAGTAGGTAAAATGTCCAGCGGTCAAGCGTCCTAAACCACCGCCTTCAAATCCCATCCACAAATTGCCATCTCGATCCCGATACATAACACTGATTTGGAGCGGCAGCAGGCCATCGGCAACGGTGTAGGTGGTAACTTTTCCGTTGACCAAATGATGGAGTTTCCCCAGGTTTGCCCCCCACAGGGTGCCATCGCGGTCCTGAAACAGGCAGGAATGTTGATTGTCAGCCAGGGCATCAAACTCACTGGCCAATGAAATCTTGACAGTTTCCGAAGGTGTGACCCGCACGATGCCGACATCCGGTGTAAAAGCCAGGAGCCCCTGCTCGGTTTCGCCAAACATCACGGAATGTTGGTTGAGAATGTCGAGAGATCCAGGAAATGAGGAAATTTTCCCGTTTCGGATCACGGCGTATCCGCCAAAGGTGTTGACCCAGATGGAGCCATCCTGTGCGGTATATACATCCTGGGTGACTTTATGGGGTAATCCGTCTTCGGTGGTATAACTGGTGAATCGGTGGTTCCGATAGGAAAGCAGTCCTGTGCTTGAAACCGCCCAGAGTGTTCCATCAAGTCCAACACAGATCGGACCGACGCTGTTTGATTTGAGTTCTGGGGTGTTTCGGGTATCAAAAACGGTGAACTGCACTCCGTCAAAGCGAACCAGTCCTTCATAGGTCGAAAACCAGAGGTATCCATCCGGGGTTTGAGCCAGGCGATGGACGGAATTTTGCGGCAATTCCTCCTGCCAGGTAAAAAACCCGTACTCAGTGATCGCTTTGTTTGGGTCAAGCGCAACCACTGGCGATGACAACACCAGACACCCAAGAAACGACCACACCCAGGCCAACCGCCAGGGGGACAGAGCTTTCCAGCTTTTCAAAATGAAGCGACCGAGCATGGGTGTTGTTTACCGAAATTATGAGTTATAAAGAGTCTATCTCATTGATTCACAAATATTTGACTATTTTATACTTCATAATTCATCGAAGTCTGGTTGTCGTTTGTCGTTTCGCCACCGAATGATTTGGATTGGCCTGGTGAAAAGAATGGCTGAAGAAAATTGCACTGAAGGCAGGCTTTCCGACCTGGATAGTACCCCGTTGATTGAAGAAAAAGAACCTGTTCCAACTGAATTTGGCTGAGCAATCAAGCCAGCACAGGGTTGAAATTTCAGGAATGGTCAGCCTGAGATTGCTCTTTCAGAAAGGAGAGCACATATCACGAAGAGGCTTAACTCAGGAAAAACTAGCCGTCGCCAGACTTTTCGTGTAGAGTTCCGGCTGCTCGTTGCCCCAGTGCGTCTCCAAAAAACTCTTTCCACCGCCTTCATCTCGTTGTTCAACCCAGCTCAACCGAGCACGCACAACCGAAACAAGTATCCCCTTGCGAGTGAACTATGTCGGATGAGACCCCGAAGGCCGAGAAGCCTAAACCAACTCCCCCAGCCAAACCCGCCGGAGGTGCCGCCAGGCCGACACCGACGAAGAAAGAAGCCGTCCAGGTTATTTTTGAACTGACCGGCGACCCGTTGATCGAAACCCTTAAAGCCAAATTTCCGGGTGCGATCAAGGAAGCGCAACTGATCCACAATCAACAGGTGATCCGTGTCGCGTTGGAGTCAACCTATCAGGTGCTGTGCTTTCTCAAATCAGAAGCCGACCCCGATTTTAATTTTTTGACCGACCTGACCGCCGTTCACTTCCCGGACCGTGGGTTTGAAGTCATTTATCAGTTGTATGCCATGGATGAAGCTCGTCGGTTACGGGTCAAAACTGATGTCACCGAACAGGACAGCGTTCCATCCGTGGTTGATCTCTGGAGCACCGCCAACTGGCTAGAGCGCGAAGTCTTTGATTTGTTCGGCATCCGGTTTGCCAATCACCCGGACTTGAGACGGATTCTGCTTCCGGAAGGCTGGGAGGGTCACCCATTACGCAAGGATTACCCGCTCGAATATCAGGATAATCAATGGGTTGCCGATCATTTAAACATCCTTGAACTCCCGGTCAATGCAGATTTGACGGGGAAATTTGAATAGAAAGCGAGTGGCGAGTAGCGAGTAGCGAGTAGTCAACCAAAATGAGTTTTAAGAACAGTTGAAGAAGCCCAGTTCAATTTCAATCTGATTTTATAACTCGCTACTCGCTACTCACTACTCGCCAGGTTCGCTACTTCGCTAAACCTATGACGAACCGCCCAGTTTCCAACTTTAACTTTGAAACCACGCTTCATCCAGATGAGATGATTGTGAGTATGGGACCGCAGCACCCAAGTACCCATGGGGTGTTGCGCGTGGTCTTAAAGCTCGATGGTGAAACAGTCACGGACCTGGATTGCGACATTGGCTATTTGCACCGTGGTGCGGAAAAGATCTTTGAACATCGGGTCTATCCGATGATTGCCCCCTATTTTGATCGGCTGGACTATATTGCGGCGGTTTCAAACGGGCTGGTGTATGTGGAAATCGTTGAAAAAGCCATGGCGATTGAAGTTCCTCTTCGGGCTCAGTATTTGCGCGTGATCTTGACCGAACTCAACCGGCTGTCGAGCCATTTGCTCTGGCTTGGCACCCACGCCCTCGACATTGGCGCGTTCACCATCCTGCTCTGGGCGTTTCGTGAGCGCGAAGAAATTCTTAAAATCTTTGAAAATTTCTTTGGGGCACGCCTGACCTGCCACGCCTTTCGCATCGGCGGGATGACCTATGATGCCTATGACGGGTTTGAAGCTCAGGTCACGGCTTTTACCGACATGTTCCCCAAACGGCTTGAAGAGTATGAAACCATGCTCAATGAAAACCGCATCTGGCTTGGGCGAACGGTTGGGGTCGGTATCATTTCCGGGAAGGATGCGATTGATCTTGGGTTAAGTGGGCCGCCGCTTCGCGGGTCAGGCGTGGAATACGATGTCCGCAAATCGCATCCATATGAGTGCTATGCCGATCTGGACTTTGACATCCCAATTGGTGAAAACGGTGATACGTTTGATCGCTATCTGGTCCGAATGGAAGAAATGCGGCAAAGTCGCCGCATCATTCAACAGGCACTGAAGAAGCTGCCAGGCGGTCCGGTGATGGCAAAGGTCCCCAAAGTTCTTCGGCCACCAGCCGGCGAACTCTATCATTCGAATGAAAGCCCGAAAGGCGAACTGGGCCTGTTTTTGGTCGCTGATGGATCAACCCAACCAGTCCGGCTCCGGGTTCGCCCTCCATCATTTGTCAATTTGCAGGCACTCAAGAAAATGGCGGTTGGCTCGCTCATCGCTGACGTGGTGGCGGTGATTGGAACACTTGACATTGTCCTGGGTGAAATTGACCGCTGAGGGGAATGAAGAATGAAGAATGAAGGGTTGGGAAACATAGATTCCGCCCAACCACCACTCTGATTCGTCACTTTGTCACCCTGTCATTCTGTCACCTTGTCATTCTGTCACTTTGTCATTCTGTCACCTTGTCATTCTGTCACCCTGTCATTCTGTCACCTTGTCACCTTGTCACCTTGTCATCTGGAGAGTTTTCGAAATGAATTTGCTGACATTAAGTTTATTTGTTCCGCCAGATGAATTTATTTTCCCGTTGATGCGGCTGGGGTTATCGCGCGGCCTGATTGAGTATGTTGCCTGGCCGCTGGTCCAAATTGCCGTCATGCTCACGATTGTGATGACGGTGGTCGCCTATTTGACGCTGGCCGAGCGGAAAATCAGTGCCTGGATGCAGGTTCGAGTTGGACCAAACCGGGTTGGGCCCTGGGGATTGCTCCAACCCCTGGCCGATGGGCTAAAGTTGATTTTAAAGGAAGACATTATCCCGCTGGGTGCCGATCACGCCATGTTTTCGCTGGCACCGGTGATGAGCATGGTGGCCGCGCTGACGGTACTGGTCCTGCTTCCCTACGGCCCGCTCTTTGCCAGCATCACGGATGTCAACATCGGGCTGCTTTTCATTTTCTCATTTTCATCCATTGGAATTCTGGGGCTGATCCTGGGTGGGTGGGCGTCAAACAGCAAGTATCCGTTGCTTGGGGCGCTTCGATCATCAGCGCAAATGATTAGCTACGAGGTTGTTTTGGCAACGTCCATTATCGGTGCGCTGATGTTTACTCGAACCCTTTCGATGCAGGGAATTGTCGAAGCCCAGAAGGCAACTGGCATCTGGTTGGGACTCTTTCAGTTGCCGGCGTTTGTCATTTATCTCTTCTCAGCCATTGCCGAAACCAACCGCGCCCCCTTTGACCTGCCCGAAGCCGAATCGGAACTGGTGGGTGGGTTTCACACCGAATACAGCGGCTTTCGGTTTTCAATCTTTTTCATTGCCGAATATGCCAACATGGTGGTGGTTTCAGCCATTGCGGTCACGGTCTTTTTGGGTGGATGGTATCTGCCACTGGGTGAGACGTTGTCAGCCTGGGTTGATGCCCGCCCGACGATCCAGGTGGCGCTTGGGGTTGTGGTGTTTTCCGCCAAAATTGGGCTGGTCCTGTACCTGTTTTTCTGGTTGCGTTGGACATTTCCTCGCTATCGCTATGACCAGTTGATGGATATCGGCTGGAAGTGGATGCTGCCGGCGGCTCTGGCCAACGTGATCCTGACCGCATTTGTGTTTGTGATTGGACAGCAGCTTGGGTTGGTGCAACGGTCAGGTCTGTTCCTTCAAGTTTCGCCAGTTGGAAAACTGTACTTTTTTGGAATGAGCCTGCTGTCCATGATTCCGATTCTGATCTTGCTCAACGTCATTAATCGCGACACCCGGATGTTTAATCTTCGGGCGCAACGAACCAAAATTCCATTCAGTACACGCTATGCCCGGCGTGCCGAACCCAACCCAGCTCCGGCAACGGAGGGGTAAAACAAACTGGTGTTTAGTGCTTCGTTCCTGGTGCTTCGTTCTTCGTTCTCTGGTTGGTATTGAACGACGCTCTTGTCGGGTTTGGGACTCGTCGTGACCGTGGGCTTCGCACCACGGCTATCATACGACGCCCCTTCGGGCCTGAAATCCTTATCCCGGCGCTTATGCCCTTAACTCCTCAGGTCTGTTTATGTTGCTCACCGGATGGGAAGCTTATTTTTTCTATGCACTTGCTATCACGGCACTGATGATGGCGTTTCAAGCCATTTCGACCCGAAGTCCGGTCCACTGTGCGATTTACCTGATTTCAACTCTGATCAGCACGGCAGGATTATTTCTCTTACTGCAAGCTGAATTTGTCGCCGGTGTGCAGGTTCTGGTCTATGTCGGCGGGGTGATGGTGCTGTTTCTGTTTGTGGTCATGCTGGTCAGACAACGTCATGAAGAAACTCAGGCCATGTTTAGTGACCAGACCATTCTGGCCACGATTGTGGCACTGTTTTTGGGGTTGACCTTGCTCGGGGTTGTGATTAGCACCCAGCGAACGCTCTTTTTTAAACCGCCGCCGCAAGAAGTCAACCTCCCGGCTTCGGTGAAAAGCGTGCATGCGCCAACTGGGGCGATTTCAAACGACTCGCAAACACTGGGGCAGGCGCTCTACACAACCTCGGTACTCCCTTTTGAAATCGCATCGGTGTTGCTGCTGGTGGCAATTGTCGGAGCCGTTGTACTGGCGCGAGATCGGAAACAAGAAGACCAATTTGAAGCCCCAACTAGCCAATCAGCCGAGGGCCAATCATGAATCTGCTCATACATTTCGGAACACAGTGGATGTGGGGACTGCTGGCACTGTTCTGGCAAGAAACAACCACGCCGGCGAAAGCGCCCGCCGGCTGGCTCTCCGGTTATCAACAAGCTGACATCACGTCGTTTCTCTGGCTCAGCGTGATGATGTTTTCGGTCGGAGTCGCCGGCGCGCTGACCCGGCGCAACGTCATCATTATTTTTATGTCAATTGAGCTGATTCTGAACGCCGCCAATATCAACTTCATTGCCTTTGCCCGCTACTGGCAAACCCAGGGGAGTATCAGCGCCATAAATGGACAGATTTTGACCATTTTTGTGATTGTGGTGGCGGCGGCAGAGGCAGCGATTGGGCTGGCGATGGTCATTGCCTATTACCGCAACCGTGAAACCATCGCGGTTGATGAAATTCATTTGTTGAAGTGGTAATCGTTCGTAGTCAGTAGTCAGTAGTCAGTAGTCAGGTGTTGGGATTATTCATTTTTCATCCGATGTATCTTGTTCTAAAAACGCAGCTTATGAATCCTTTTTGAGGGAATTTACTGATGAATGATCTTGGATTTTTCTACTGACTACTGACTACTGACTCTTTGCCTACAACCAACTGGTGAACTCTATGGATCTTGTGATTTTGGTTCCGTTGTTTCCGCTCCTTGGATTTTTGATCAACGGACTGCTGGCCAAACGATTGGGATTTTCAGAGAAGATCATCGGCGGTATTGCCTGTCTGATGGTGGCCCTGTCATTTTTCTGTTCTGTTGTGGCCGTCTTCCAGTTTAACCAGTACGCTCATAGTCCAGCCACCCAGCAACAATATCGCCAGCAGGAACATACGTGGCTGGAACAATTTAACAGTACACATCAGGTCAAGGAACCGGCTCACACAGCGGCAAAATCACCTGGTCACCACGAAGAACTCACCGCCACACCATATGTGCGGCAGGTGTTTCAATGGATTCCAAGCGGCGCGGCACAACCAACCCTGGGTCCACAGGCGCACACCCGAACCATCGAATTTTCCATTGATTGGGCCTACCAGTTGGACCAGCTTTCGGGCCTCTATATTTTGTTCATTACCTTTGTCGGCTTCTTTATTCACCTGTTTGCCATTGGCTATATGCACGGCGAGGCGGGGTTCTCTCGGTTTTTTGCTTACCTGAACCTGTTTATGTTCATGATGTTGACTCTGGTTCTGGGAGCCAACTTCCTGGTGATGTTTGTCGGCTGGGAAGGTGTTGGGTTGTGTTCCTATCTGTTGATTGGATACTACTTCACGAAAGAAGAAGCCGCGCTGGCCAGCAAAAAAGCCTTTGTCGTCAATCGGATCGGAGATCTTGGGCTGATGTTGGGGATGTTTGGCGTGTTTGCCGTATTTGGCACGCTCGACTATAACCAGGTGATGGTCCTGGCAAAATCACTTCCAATTGAACCGTTTGGATTGAGTGCCTTGAATTTAACGACGGGGGTGCTGACGCTGATTACCCTGGCGTTGTTTTTAGGGGCCGTCGGGAAAAGCGCCCAGATTCCATTGTTTATCTGGCTTCCAGATGCCATGGCCGGCCCAACACCGGTGTCAGCACTCATTCATGCCGCCACGATGGTGACAGCCGGGATTTATCTGGTCGCCCGGTGCAACCCGCTCTTTCAACGAGCCCCCACGACCATGTTGATTGTGGCCTTGATTGGGGGTCTGACAGCGTTTGTGGCGGCTACGATTGGCCTCACTCAAAACGACATCAAGAAAGTCCTGGCGTATTCGACCGTTTCTCAACTTGGATTTATGTTCCTGGGGTGTGGGGTTGGGGCGTTTGTGGCTGGAATTTTCCACGTTTTCACCCATGCTTTTTTCAAAGCCCAGCTCTTTTTGGGATCGGGAAGTGTCATCCACGGTGGTTCACCGAGTGGCCACGAACAGGACATGCGGTTTTATGGTAACTTCCGCAAGTACATGCCGATTACCTACAAAACCATGATGGTGTCGCTGTTTGCAATTTGCGGCATCTTTCCGTTTGCCGGTTTTTTCAGCAAGGATGAAATCCTGGCGAAAACGCTCCACACCGAAGTTTTTGGAAAAGGTTCGGTGCTGGGGATCGTGCTCTACGGACTGGGTTTTCTGACCGCCGGGATTACGGCCTTTTATATGACCCGGCTGATGTGCATGACATTTGGCGGTGATGACCGCTGGAAAGAACATGCCGCCACGGCCCATCACGCTGACCATCACGATTCTCACTCACCTGCAGATTCCCAGCCCCCAGCCCCCAACCCCCAGCCCCAGGCGTTCCATCCCCATGAATCTCCAGCCGTGATGTGGATTCCACTCGCGGCCCTGGCTGTTTTTGCCGGGGTGGCGGGATTTTTGGGTGTGGCCGAAGAACTCACCGGTGGCGCCGTGCCCAATCTGGTTCATCACTGGCTGGCCCCAACGATTGACTCACTTGGACACGCCCCAGAAGCTGTTCATTTTGAACCAATGGAATGGGTTCTGGCGGTCATCAGTGTGCTCTGGGCTGGTTCGATGATGTATGCCGCCTATTACTGCTACATCCTCAAGCCGGCATTGCCCGGCCAGATTGCCGAGCGCTTCCAGGCCATGTACCAGTTGAGCTGGAACAAATGGTACTGGGACGAATTGCTGGATGTGCACTTTGTCAATTTGGTGAAAGCCTTTAATGACGGGCTGTGGAACGTTGATGCTGAGGCTGTGGATGGTGGCGTGAATGGCACGGCCTGGCTTACCCGCCTGGGAAGTACTATTTCAGGCTGGATTGATCGCTGGATCGTGGACATGGCGGTCAATCTGGTGGCCTGGATGACACGCCTGGGCTCGCTGCTGGTCCGGCAGGTTCAAACCGGACTGGTTCAAAACTACATGCTGGTCATGATGCTGGCGATTCTGGTTCTGGTCTTGACCATGGAGTCAAAGATTTTCCGAAACCTGGTCGAAAAAGAAAAAACCACGGCGCCAGCGCCGCCAGCCATTATTCATCAAGATGAACACTGAAAATCAGGTCAGTACCGCCTGCGTGAGCAGGTGGGGTTGACTTCTTTTTTTCTCCCTGCCCTGGCAGATGATACGGACTTGTAACCCACCCGCTCACGCAGGTGGTACTGACTTCAGGAGTTTCTCATGCTCGCTGCGTTGTTCCTTTCCGGATTTCAGCCAGCCGAACTCAAACCGTTCGGCATTGGGCTGTTGTCACTGGTGCTCTGGATGCCCGTGCTCGGGGCGCTCATCCTGATTTTTGGCATCAATAAAGACAAAGCGAATCTGATCAAGTACTTCACCACCGCCTGGATGGGTGTGTCGTTTGTGCTGATGTTCCCACTCGTTGCCTTGTGGAAGCACGAGGTGCCAGGGCTGCACTTCATCGAAGACTACACCTGGATTCCAATGATTGGTGCCCGCTATCAACTGGGAATTGACGGATTGGCGCTGGTGCTGGTGCTGCTGACTGGATTTCTGGGGGTCATCGCGGCGCTATGTTCGTGGAACTACATTGAAATCCGGCTCAAGGAATATTATGCGTTTTTGCTGTTGCTCCAGACCGGAATGTTAGGCGTGTTTGTCGCGGCGGATACCTTTCTGTTCTATGTCTTTTTCGAAGTCATGCTGGTGCCGATGTACTTTCTGATCGGCATTTGGGGCGGCGAACGGCGGGTGTATGCAGCGATTAAGTTCTTTTTATACACGCTTTTCGGATCGGTCTTGCTCCTGCTGGCAATCCTGAAAATGTATTTCCTGGCACCGGAAATTGCCCGGGCGCACCCGGCTGAAGTCAAAGCCGCCGCAGTTCAACTGGCTGGCGACAATCGCCCGATGTTGCAGATGATCGAAGCTGGAATTGAAACCGCCAAACAGGCCGGCGCCCGGTCTGAGTCACCGGCGGGAACGCTCAATATTTATGCGATGCAGGCAATTGGGAGCGCCCGTGACGTGCAGGGGCTCTCGTTTATTCCGCTCATGGTGCAACTCTGGGTGTTTGGTGGCTTTGCCATCGGTTTTATGATCAAGGTGCCGATGTTCCCCTTTCACACCTGGCTTCCGGATGCCCACGTCGAGGCACCCACGGCGGGGTCAGTGGTTCTGGCAGCCGTGCTACTCAAAATGGGGACGTATGGGTTTCTGCGATTCAATATTCCAATGCTCCCTGACGCCGCAACTCACCCGCTCACCCTGTCCGTGATTTCGACGCTGGCGATTATCGGCATTATTTATGGTTCGCTGGTGGCCATGGCGCAGACCGACATGAAAAAGCTGGTGGCCTATTCATCGGTGGCCCACATGGGGTTGTGCATGCTCTCGATGTTTGCGCTTAACCCAAATGGGATCAACGGTTCGATTTTGCAAATGCTCAATCACGGCATCTCAACCGGGGCGCTCTTCCTGCTGGTCGGAGTCATTTACGAGCGTCGCCATAGTCGTCAAATTGCTGAATATGGTGGACTTGCGGCAGTTACGCCACAATATGCAACCGTCTTTCTGATTACCACCATGTCGTCAATCGGCCTGCCGATGCTCAATGGGTTTATCGGTGAATTTGTCGGACTCCGAGGCATTTTTGAAGCCAATTTGAAGTGGGCTGTCTGTGGTGTGTTGGGCATCGTCCTTGGGGCAGCCTATATGTTGTGGCTGTATCAACGGGTATTTTTCGGGGCCGTGACCAATCCGAAAAATCAGACGCTGCCTGACCTGAGCGTCCGCGAATGGGTCTATTTGACGCCGCTTCTGGTGCTGATGTTCTGGATCGGAATCTATCCTAAACCGGTGATGGATCTGATTGACGGCCCGACGGATACCATTGTGCGGCAGGTCAAACCGGACTATTTCAAACCGGTACCTCCGGCTCTGGCACCGCCAAAAACAGCCGAATCAGCCGACGCACCACATCCACAGGTAACTGCCACATCACCCGTGAAAAAGTAACCCGTGCTTGAGAACCTGACCGCCTGAAGGCAGAACTCTGAACCCTGAGCTACTGTAGCTCCAAGGTTGGAACTCCGAAATTATGGCCTTTCCCGTGCTGACCAATTTTCCCACATTTTCAGACACGCTGGTGATCATGCCAGAGTTGATGCTGACGCTCTTTGCCTGTTTTGCGCTGGTCATTGATGTCTTGCTGCCACGTGAAAAACGAGGGTTGACAGCACACTTCTGCCTGATTGGAATTGGGTTCTCAGCGGTGTCGTTGTGGATGCTCTATAGCGGACTGCGCCCGTTTTCAGTCCAGACCGCCTTCTATGGCACGGTCGTGGTGGATGGATTTGCGGTCGTCTTTAAGAGTATTTTCCTGCTGGCTGCACTGCTATCCATCATTTTATCAATAAGATACCTTGATACCGAAGGGATGCAGCGCGGCGAATACTATGCCCTGATCTTGTTTGCGGCGGTCGGCATGATGTTTATGGCGTCAGGGATGGACGTGATTGTGCTCTATGTTGGCCTGGAGTTGATGGCGCTCTCAGTCTATGTTCTGGTTGGCTTTCTCAAACAACTCAACCCAATTACCAGCGACGACACAACCCTGGGTGAACTGCAAAAACACGTCAATCGATCAACCGAAGCCGGCTTGAAATACTTCCTGATGGGGGCGTTTTCATCCGGAGTGTTGCTCTATGGACTGTCATTGCTGTTTGGGGTGACAGGGACAACCTACCTGCCAGATATGGGAGAGGCGCTGTTTCAGTACCTGACACCCAATGCGCGCACTGGAAACCCACAAATGTTGATCCTGCTGGGGATTATCCTTACTGGGGCTGGATTGCTCTTCAAAATTGCGGCGGTCCCCTTTCATATGTGGGCCCCAGATGCCTATCAGGGAGCACCGACGTCAATCACAGCCTTTATGTCCGTGGGTCCAAAAGCCGCCAGTTATGCATTGCTGGCCCGGATTTTTCTGGTGGGATTTGAACCGTTCCGGACGATTAACCAGTTGCCGGGATGGGCGATGATGCTCGGTATTGTCGCTGGACTGACGATGACGGTTGGGAATATTGGGGCGCTCACCCAATCCAACGTCAAACGACTGCTCGCCTATTCGAGCATTTCACATGCCGGATATATTTTGCTCGGAATTGTTGCTGGGAATGAATTTGGATATACGGGCGTAGTCATTTACCTGCTGGTCTATGTGTTGATGAACCTCGGTGCGTTTGGCGTGGTGCTGGTCCTGAGACGCCAGGATCTGGCCGGGGAGAAACTGGATGACTTTAACGGGTTGTTCCACAAAGCCCCAGGTCTGGCGGCAATGATGCTGATTTTTCTGCTCAGTCTGGCTGGGATTCCAATGACAGGTGGATTTATCGGCAAATTTTATTTATTTGGATCGTTGCTCCAAAGCAACATCAAGTGGATGAATATCTTAGCGGTGATTGCGGTTCTCAATACGGTCGTGTCGCTCTATTATTATGCTCGCTTTATCCGCGCCATGTTCCTCAATCCAGCTTCAGAGCAGGTTCAGGTGCAACTGACACCGACCTTGCGATGGACACTGACCGCCGCTGCATTCCTGGTCATCGTGATTGGGGTGTATCCGTCGCCGTTTATCCGATTTTCCAAACTTGCCGCTCAAAATATGTATGTTCGGTATGAACGACCTTCGAAGGAACCGCTCTGGAAACCCAGGTTTTTGAAGTTTTGAAGCAGTGATTCCAAAGCAATCAAAGGTGGTCAGCTTATGGATACCCCACACCGATTCAGCACTGGTGGCTTCATCACAGCCACCCTCACTGTGATTCTTGGGATCCTGGCCTACCTGAATCTTTCACCATCTCCTTATCAAGGTGAAAGCGTCATCTGTATTGTGGGTGCATTTGGTGTGACGGCAATTGCGTTTTTGATGCGCAGCTTTATTGGACCTATCCATGTGGGACGAGGAGGCATCGCCTGGGTAGGGGGCATGCTGCTGGGTTTTCTATGGGGATGCGGGTTATGGGAATCGAAGAATGGCGGCAGCGGAATGCTTTTGTTTTTCCTGTTGGGATTGGCTCTTGGTGGTCCATTGTTACGCATCGGATTACGCAAACCATCATCATCACCTCAGGAAGACTGAAACTGTACAATCCGCACCGCTGCCGTTGATGGGCATTGCATCAACTCATCTGTCATCAAGTCGAGTGCTTTTCCAGCCTTAAATCCACCAGATCCCGCGCCGATAATCGGAAACGCCACTGACGTAAAGCGTTCACGATCAACAATCTGCATGGCGTTTTTTACCGATTGACGGATAGAATACTCCGAAGCCCGCCACAGCATATTGATCCCGGCCACATGAATAATTCCACGAAACGGCAGCTTCCCCGCCGAAGTCAACACCGCCTGTCCAAGTGGAATTGGCCCAAAGGTGGCCAGTTCCCGAAACGGCTGATACCCGCCGTGCCGCTTGATGGCGACTGACACTCCCTGTGGCAAGAGCAACCACCACGGAATGATGTTCCGATTCCAGGTGTTGACAATCACCTCAACCGGCTGGTCAAGCAAATTTCCCTGAACAAGTGTGATGAGCATGGTGTTTGGCGCAGAGAAAACCTGGGCTGAGGGCTGGGGGCTGAAGACTCGCACGCTCGGAGCAGAAGACATCGGGTTCAATACTCAAAGCCCATTTCTTCACCCCGATTTCTTCAGCCCCAAGCCCTGAGCCCAAGGTTTTCAGCCCGCTGTCTTCAGCCTGGAGTCCACCCCTACAATTTGCCCACGTTCCCTGAGCCGTAATAGTCTGAACTCACTAGCATCCGTAAGGAATTTTGCTGAACTGAAAGGCTGACAAAACGGGATTTGCACACTGGGCAAAACAGCGAATCTCCAGCTTGAGGCTGGGCAACCGTTGAGGAAATCGGTTGAAAAAACTTTGCTTTCATCTCAATTTTTGGTTCCGGTCCGATGTATTGATAAATCTCTGAATTGCAGAAGGTGCAGACGACTGTTTTCATAAGAATGAAGAAAGTGGTTAGTGGTTAGTGGTTAGTGGTTAGTATTTGGTGTTTAGTATTTGGTGTTTAGTATTTAGAAGTCAATGCTTTCAAAGTAGTACCAGTCACCCGATACCAGGCACTAACCACTAACCACTAACCACTAACCACTAATCTGTGCTATGCTAGCCCGAACTTACAGAATTTTCTTCCGATCAATCGATCAACCGCCGCTTTTTCAGTCAATCACCCAGTTCGAGCGGTCCCCAATAACCCTTGTTAATAGAACATATCCTTGATTTTGAAAGCCGAGTTCTGCACCGCACTTCATTTCCTCCAGGTCATTTCGTTTCATCAGCTTGCTGGATGGACGATTTCTCAAGTAACTTGTCTGTCCCAGGGTTGAGCAAACAGGAAAACGTTTTTTGAGGCATTGCGATGAGTTCCAATGTACCGAATCCACCTGAATCATCCCCGATCATACCGAATGATTCCGGTGACCTGCGCCCGGAAGAGCAGACTCTGGTTGACATTGAAAAAGAACTCAACGAGCGGCTGGTTGCGCTTGGGTTACCACTTTTAACCGGCGGAAGCGCTCCGGCTGGCCGCCAAACCCAGGTCCTCACCAAAAGCACGGGTGACGGCGGAGGTACAACCCAGGTCCTTGATTTGCGTGAACTTCGCACAGCGCTCAACCAGCAGATTCGGATAGCGGAAATTAAGGAACAAGTCATTGAAGTCATCAATGACTGGCTGGCCTGTATGGCGCGCACCGATGGGCTGGTGGATCCGTTTGAATTTGAACTCCGCGCTGCCGCGCTACTCATTCCCTATTGCCGCGAACATATCCCCGAGTTCCCCACCTCACTGCATCCGGCTGAACTGGCGATGGATTTGAATTTCCAACCGATGCTCCGTGAAGAACTGGGACGAAAAAATCAAACTGGCCCGCTGACCGAAGATCAAATTGAGGATTGCGCCGTCCAGATTATTCAATCCCTTCTGAACCATCCGCTCCTGCCCCAAAAAGAAGCTGACCAGATCGAAATCAGCCTCCAGACAACTACCCTTCGCGACAAAAACGGCACGTCGGTGTATACCCCTTCCGATGGCAAGTTTCTCAAGTTCCTGATTGAAGAACGCCAACTCCTCAATCGGGACGGGGAAATCGGACTTCTGGCCATGCTCATCAGCGGTCGCAAATGGAACAAAATCGAAAGCGAACCGCTCTTTGTCGCCGCGATTGAATACACGCTCGAAGCGCTGGCACGCAAACGGGGCATTGATCAAATCATCATTCGCAGCCAGGGGCCAGATCACCCGGTGGCCTATATTTTGCGTGAATTTATTCTCCACAATATTTCGCTCTCACTTGAAGAGCAGATGTCGTTTGTCGAGGGCTTTATTGGAATGACCAAAAATGTCCTTGACCGACCGCCAGAGGAATTTGTCGAGGGCATTCGTCGTGAATATGTGCCGCGCATGAAAAAAATCTTCCACGATTTGATTCATGATTCGATCCATCGGTTTTTGCAGACCTTTGAGCGAGAGTTTCTGGAATCCAAACGCTCAATGCGAAGTAAACTTTTTCTTCTGAAACGAGTTGGCGACTGCTGTGAGTTAACATTCTACTGCTATGAAGCTGTCAGGAGCATGGAATCACCAACCGGAGAGATCTATGCCCGCGAACGAATGTGTGAAGGAACGGAGCACTTTGCCCGCCGCAATAACATTCCGGTTTCGATGGGAATGGATTTCTTTAATCGGAAAAATACCCTGGCGGAATTAATTGTTGATGCGCTCAAATATCGCCGCGAACAGCAGTTGCGCTCGCATACCGGTGGCCTGCGATCACCAGACCCAGAGGTCGTGCGAACCAAATGGCGACAACTTTCCAGCGTCCTGATGAGCGACTTACTGTTCTGTTTTGACCAGATGCGGCGCATGTTTGATCACGATTATGCACGCGGGAGGGAAAGCGGGTACGAAAACTATCAAGCCTGGAAGGAAATGGTGGTCCGCTGGTGCGACAGTTATGCCCGATTTCTGTTTGGACGAACCCTGACCGATGTTGACCGCTATCGAATTGAAAGCCTGGCCAGCCAGCAAATTGAAGAAGATCTGGCCTTTGTCAACATGCATTTGCCATCGGTGTTTCGCCAGGGAAGCCAGGAACTTGGATTCGAAGGCGCCATCCGAACCCGGCAGCCGGAAGATATCATCAAAGAAAACTTCCTCACCTTCATTAAAAACTTTCATTCCAAACTGATTGGCAGCGATCAACAGCAGATCGAGCAACAAACCAAGTTTTTTGAAACGTATCGGTCACGCACCGGGCCCACGCTCACCCAGGAAGACTTACAGAAACGGGTCTTTCTGGCACGAAGCGATCTTCCCTTGAGCACCTACACCCTGGAAGTATTAACTTCATTTCTGGCCCCGGAAACCCACGACCGGGCTGTGTTGCTACAAGCATTGGAAACTGGACTCGAACTAGCCCAGAAAGCCTATATTGCCGAAGAAACCCGCGCCGTGCGGGTGTTTCTCAAGCAGCTCCAGCAACGTATCGGGCTGTTGGTGATTTTGACCGAGGTTGAACGCGCCAATTTTGACGAACGATTAACCCTGACCATCAAGGAATTGCTCTCACGTGAACCAATCGGGTTGGCGTCCTATATCCTGGCCCTCAAAGAAATTGAGGATCTGCGGTTGTCGGATGAACGCATTTTAGAGGAATGGAAAAACGTCGAAACCAGCATCCAACGGCTACAACAAATCAAGGTCGTTCTGATTTTGACTCGCCGGCGAGCTGAGATTCGAGATCAGGTCGAAGCATTTTCAAACTGGTTGAGTATTACCCCGATTTCACAAGAGTCACCACGCCGGCGGACCTTTGACGCCCGGCTCCAGGAAATCCGACAACTGGTGACCCAAAATCAGATCCAGCAATCGGTGTTACGGCTGATTCTGCGCATTGTGCGCTATGTGCAAATCATTGCCTCGGTGCAGAATTGGAATCCGCCGGGTGATTACATCCTTGAAGACTTGCTGACCCTTGAAACCCGCGCGCGTCGAATTCGGGAGCTGGAAGCAATTCTGGCCGTCTACCCGATTGATCAACTCGATGAGCTGGTGCATAAGTTTCACACCACGTTGTGGGAGCGATTTCAGGAAAGCAGCCAGTCCGTCGCCTACTATGCCCCTGAAGAACGTGAAGTATTAACCCGCCGCCTGGAACGACTCCAACAATTACAGGCCCGAAGCGATTGGCAGATTACACGCTCTCGCATCGCGCAAAAAATCCTCAGCCGGTTGGTCAAACCATTCCAAAAAGTCCTGGTCGCTGAAGAACAGGTTTGAAGTCAGTACCACCTGCGTCAGCAGGTGGAATCTCTGACATTTCCCACCCGCTGACGCAGGTGGTACTGATCCATTTCAGAGTTAGATATGAGCAAATCAAAAATTGTTGGCGTCGCCTTGATGTTTTCAGGGTTGATTTTCTGGGGATTGGCTTTTGCCATCAAACAGGGAATGATTCCCGAAGGGAACAATACCCAACTGATTTTTCTGATTTTTTGTGCTGTTGGCGCGCTGGATCTCCTCATTGGACTTGCCTTCATCTTCTTAAAAAGGTGATAGTCCTGGTTTCTTCCATCTACACTTTATTGATCAAGGAGTTGCGCTATGGCACTTTTGAAGCACTTCTCTGCCCGAGCAACCAGTTGTCTGCTGGTACTTGGGTTGTTTGCTCCACTTCTTTCTACCTCCGCCTATTCTTCACCCCAATCCAACAAATCCATGGTGTACCCACCCGCCAAAAAAGTAGATCACGTTGATGACTACCACGGGACCAAAGTCCCGGATCCGTATCGGTGGCTTGAAAATCCAGACTCAGAGGAAACGCGAGCCTGGGTCGAAGCCGAAAATAAAGTGACCTTCGGGTTTCTGGAAGAAGTTCCAGCCCGCGCCAAAATCAAAGACCGACTGACGAAACTCTGGAACTATGAAAAGTATGGGGTTCCAGCCAAATTTGGTGATCGCTATATCTATTCGAAAAACAATGGGCTGCAAAATCAGAACGTCCTGTATACGACCACGTCGCTTGGCGGACAGGCCCAGGTACTGCTTGACCCAAACACGCTTTCAACTGACGGAACAGTTGCCTTGTCCAATTATGAAGTCAGTGACGACGGCAAATTGTTTGCCTACGGGCTGTCAGCCTCCGGGTCAGACTGGATGGAATGGCGAGTTCGCGACATTACCACCAGCAAAGACCTGCCGGATTTGATCAAATGGGTGAAGTTTTCATCGGTGTCGTGGCTCAAAGATGGGTCCGGCTTTTTCTATAGCCGGTATGATGAGCCGAATGAAAGCACCAAACTACAAAGCGTCAACTATTTCCAAAAACTTTATTTTCATAAACTTGGCACGCCACAATCAGACGATGTCCTGGTTTATGAACGCCCAGACGAAAAAGAGTGGCAGTTTGAAGGAACCGTTTCGGAGGACGGGAAATTCCTGATCATCACCGTTACCCAGGGCACCAGCCCCAATACGCGGGTCTTTTATAAAGAATTGTCCGACGGAAATGGCAAGGTCACCGAACTGCTCAACAAATATGATGCGTCCTATGAATTTTTAGGAAATGACGGCACCACCTTCTGGTTTAAGACCAATCAAAGTGCTCCGCGTGGCCGCGTGATTGCCATTGAGGCTCAACATCCACAGCCGGAAAACTGGAAAGAACTGGTTGCCGAAGCCGCTGAAACCATGCAATCGGTCTCAATCGTCAATAACCAGTTTGTGATCAATTATTTAAAAGATGCTCGAACTCAGGTGAAATTGTTCCAACTGGATGGCAAATTTGACCAAGACGTTACATTTCCAGGGATTGGAACGGCCACCGGATTCAAAGGCAAGCGCAAAGACACCGATACCTTTTACTCATTTACCAGTTTCACTACACCGACCACGATCTATCGCTATGATCTGAAAACTGGCAAAAGCAGCGTTTTCCGTCAGCCGAAAGTTGGATTTAAACCAGGTTTGTATGAAACCAAACAGGTGTTTTACACCAGCAAAGATGGCACAAAGGTGCCGATGTTCATCAGCCACAAAAAAGGCTTGAAGCTCGATGGAAACAATCCGACGGTTCTGTATGGTTACGGCGGATTCAATATTTCCCTCACACCCACATTTTCCGTGTCCAACCTGGTCTGGATGGAAATGGGCGGGATTTTTGCACAACCCAACCTCCGGGGCGGCGGCGAATATGGTGAAGAGTGGCACCTGGCCGGGACCAAACTCCGCAAACAAAACGTGTTTGATGATTTCATCAGCGCTGGTGAATGGTTGATTGCCAACAAATACACCTCAACGCCGAAACTTGCGATTTACGGAGGCAGCAACGGCGGATTACTCGTCGGTGCCTGTATGACCCAGCGACCGGATTTGTTTGGTGCCTGTATGCCCGCCGTCGGTGTGATGGATATGCTTCGCTTCCAGAAATTTACGATTGGCTGGGCATGGACCTCAGATTACGGTTCATCAGACAATCCGGAAGAATTTAAGGCACTCCATGCCTATTCGCCATTGCACAATATCAAACCGGGCACGGCCTACCCACCAACCATGGTCACCACGGCTGACCATGACGACCGGGTCGTTCCGGCGCACAGCTTCAAATTTGCCGCCGCCCTGCAGGCAGCCCAATCAGGATCGAATCCGATTTTGATCCGCATTGACACCAAAGCCGGACACGGCGCTGGCAAGCCAACGGCCAAGATCATTGACGAAGCCACGGATCGGTTTGCCTTCCTGGTGCGAGTGCTCAATATCAAGATGTGAGGATTAGGGCTGAGGGCTGAGAAAACCAGGGCTTGGGGCTGAGAGCTGAGGAAAGTGAGTATTGGAACCCCAAGCCCGTTTTCTTCAGCCCCAAGCCCTCAGCCCTAAAAAAGATACCGCTAACGGGGCTCGAACCCGTACTCTCTGCCTTGAGAGGGCAGCGTGTTAACCACTTACACCATAGCGGCTCAAAGGAACAACCTGATTTTCAAATGAAGGGAAACCCATTATAGGCGTTTACCTTTCAAACGCAAGCATCTTATTTGCAGCCGTTTACCTGATACAAACCACAGACGCTTGATTCAAGGAAGCATACTTTTTGAATCAGGCGTCTTTTCATCACCAACTCTATGGAACCACAACAACTTCAAGATTTACTGCGTCAGCTTCACAGCGAGCTTGGAACAGTCAAAAGCGTTGACGATGCCACCCGCGAACTGCTCCAAAACCTGCAAGCCGACATCGAAGACGTAATGGATCGGTCACTGAGCAGTCAGGAGCAACGGTACCCAAAACTTTCACAACGCCTTCAAAACACACTGGTTGAACTCGAAAGCCATCATCCAACAACAACATCCGTCATCGGTCAAATTGCCCACATTTTGAGCCAGATGGGGATTTAGTTAGGGGTTGATAAGTCAGTAGTCAGTAGTCAGTAGTCAGTAGTCAGTAGTCAGTAGTCAGTAGTCAGTAGTCAGTAGTCAGTAGTCAGTAGTCAGTAGTCAGTAGTCAGTAGTCAGTAGTCAGTAGTCAGTAGTCGAGTGTGGGGATTTGAGGACTTGTGTCAAGTGGATTTGGTTCTATTTGAGTCAGTTAGGAACAATTCTTTTCAAGAATTCCACGGATTCAACGATCCGGGTTTTATCTACTGACTACTGACTACTGACTCATCATCTACTGACTACTGACTTATCAACAACTGACGAAGTACCAATCCCCAACAAGGAATGATCAAGTTATGACGAAATGGAAATTAACCGCCGTGATGGCATTGGCCCTGACAACGGGCCTGGTGACTGCTTGTGGAAATCAACCAACTCCGGTGGGAAGCACAAGTGCTCCAGCCGGTGAGACCAAGAAATCAACCCTTCCACCCCAACCCAAGGCCCCGCAAACACCTGAACCAACACCAACTTCTGCCCCGCTCGATCCATTGGCCGAACAAGGGAAAGGACTCTACAACGGTGAACCGGGGCGATGTGCTGGCTGCCACGGATTAGATGGAAAGCCAACCGTTACCTTTAAAAACATTCCGAATTTCACCGATGCGGCCTGGCAAAAGAGAGAATCAGACGCGGACCTGGCCAAGATTCTTAAAGAAGGTAAAAACCTGATGCCCAAATATGAAGGGCCTGAATCTGACATTCCGGCTTTAGTGGCCTATGTGCGTGCGCTTGGAAAGAGTGCCACACCTGAAAAATCGAAGAGTGAGCCAAAAACCAAAGCCACCACGACTGAAGGTGACCCACCAGCAGAGAAAGTGAGTCCATAACTTCAGGCACGCACACTGAAACCAGGTGTGGACCACCCTGGGCCAAACCTTTGAATTTTGATTTTTTGTAAAGATTGAGACAAACCCATGAAAGTTGGAATCGTAGGCTTCGCTGGATCCGGCAAAACCACTATCTTCAATGCTCTGACAGGATTACGAGCTGAAGTTGGTGGGTATGGCGGAAAAGACAAAGCCAATTTAGGCATTATTAAGGTGCCAGATGCCCGCATTGAGGCGCTGGCAGAGATTTATCACCCCAAGAAGAAAACCCTGGCGGAAATTTCCTTCATTGACGTGGCTGGCCCCGAAGCCACTGAAGAAAAAAGCAATACCGGGCTGGATTCAAAGATCGTCAACAATATGCGCGAAGTCGAAGCCCTGGTGCATGTTATCCGCGCCTTTGACAATCCGGCCCTTGGTCAGACTCCAGATCCAGTCCGCGATATTGTCAATTTTGATTCGGAATTGATCCTGGCGGATTTGATCATCGTCGAAAACCGCCTCAACCGGATGAAAAAAGAAAAGGTCAATCCGAACGAAAAGGCACTGTTTGAGCAGTGCAAGGAAGCCCTCGAATCCGAAAAACCTCTTCGCAGCATTGAATTTGGCGAAGAAGACCTGCATCTGCTGTCAGGGTTTCGGTTTCTGTCCCAAAAACCCCTGTTGCTCTTACTCAATGTCAGCGAAGGCGATATTGCAGCCGGGACACCGGAATCGGTTCAAACGGTGGCCACCGAACGCGGGCTGACTGTGATCACCATGTGCGGACTGGCCGAAATGGACATTGCGGAACTGGCGCCGGAAGAACAGGCTGACTTTTTACAGGCCCTCGGCATTGCGGAACCCGCCCGTGATCGGTTTATCCGTGCGGCGTATGGAATGCTCGACTTGATCAGCTTCCTCACGGCTGGCGAAGATGAGTGCCGCGCCTGGACCATCCGCCGGGGAACCAAAGCTCAGCGCGCCGCCGGGAAAATCCACTCTGACATTGAGCGGGGTTTTATTCGGGCTGAAGTGGTTGCCTTTGATGACTTTATGCACTACAAAACCGAAGCCAAATGTAAAGAAGCCGGGAAACTCCGCCTCGAAGGCAAAGAGTATCTGGTGCAGGATGGCGACATCATGCATTTTCGATTTAATGTATCCTAAAACAGGGCTGAGGGCTTGGGACTGAAGACTTGCAAGCTCGGGGCTGAAGAAAATGGGTTTCATACCCCAAGCCCTCAACCCCAAGCCCTCAGCCCTGTTTTTTTCAGCCCAACCACAAAGCACCAAGGAAATGTTCATGCCAGAAGTTGATCGAACAATCGAAGAACCAATGACTTCACCGACTTCAGTCACCTCGCCTGCGGGTTCAGAATCCGGGGTATCTCAACCTGAACCATCCACCCAACCGGTGAACCCTGTTCTGAAAGCCATCCGTAGAGTCATCCATTTTTTCTTCGGCTTGCCGGAAAACCCACCGCCCCCTCACGTCAAAACGATCTATCGTGAATATGCTGAATCAATTGTGGTCACAATTGTGATGGCAATGTTTGGGATCACATTTGTGGTGCGGTCGGTGAACGTTCCTACCGGGTCAATGGAAAACACAATCCACGCTGGTGATTTTTTACTGGTGAACAAATTCATTTTCGGACCGGACGAAGGCAACCTGACCACCTCGAAAACCCCAATCAATTTCAACCTGGATGCAATCCTTCCCCATCGGCCAATCCGACGAGGGGACATCATTGTTTTTAAATATCCACCGGATCCAACCCAAAATTATGTCAAACGGGTGATTGGCCTGCCGGGTGAAACGATTGAGATTCGAGGCAAACGCATCCTGATCAACAAACAGGAGCTTCCGGAATTGCAGACGCTGGTTGAGCAAGACCCAAATGACAAGGGCCGGCTCATCGAGCAGGCCACGGAACCCAACCCGGCAGCCCGCTACAAAGTCTTTTATGAAAGTGAGTTTGCCTATGAACTTGACCGGCAGGTCTTTGCCGTGGGCCAACCCTACAAGATTCCGGAAAATTGCTACTTCGCCATGGGCGACAACCGGGACAACAGCCTTGATAGCCGGGTCTGGGGACCTGTCCCAAGGAACAACATCATCGGTCGGCCACTGTTTGCCTATGCTTCGGCCATTCCCAGCGAAGATAAAGATGGCAATCCACAGGTCACACTGGGCGATCTGGCCAAAAACCCTCGCTGGTACCGGGCAGGAACCGTCATTAAGTGATTAGCGCCTGGTTCTTGGTTCTTGGTGCTTAGTTCTTCTTCGAAAGTATTGATTTCTAACCACTAACCACTAACCACATTCTTCATTCTGTTTTTATTCTTCATTCATCAGGTCTCATTTATGTCACTTCTCGTCGTTGGTAGCGTAGCGTTTGACTACATCAAAACACCTTTTGGTGAACAGGATAATATTCTCGCTGGGGCTGCGACTTACTTTTCAATCGCAGCTTCTTTTTTTACTGACGTGCACGTGGTTGGCGTGGTTGGGGATGACTTCACCCCTGAACACGAAACCATTTTTACCTCACGAGGGATTGATTTATCGCACCTGGAACGCAAAACCGGGGGCAAATCATTCCGGTGGGGTGGCGAATATGGGTTTGATTTCAATACCCGGACCACGCTTTTTACTGAACTCAACGTGTTTGCTGATTTTCAGCCGAAGCTTTCACCCCAGTTGTGCGAAACCCCAAATTTGTTCCTGGGGAACATCCATCCGGATTTGCAATTCGATGTCAGACAACAAAGCCAGGCCAGGCTGGTGGCCATGGACACGATGAATTTCTGGATTTCAGGCACGAATGAAAGCCTTTTGCGCACCCTGAAAGGCATTGATTTGTTGATGATCAATGATGAAGAGGCGCGCCAACTGGCTGAAACTTCAAACATTATCCGTGCTGCCCACAAAATTATGGATATGGGGCCCAAGCGCCTGATTATCAAGCGCGGCGAATATGGTGCGGCACTCTTTGGTGAAGATAGCTATTTTGCGATTCCCGGCTATCCGCAACTTGAAGTCAATGACCCAACCGGTGCCGGTGATTCCTTCGCTGGAGGCGTGATGGGATATCTGGCCGCAACCGAAGCCACGATTGATGATGACGAAGCTCTTCGCCGGGCCATGATTTACGGTTCGGTGATGGCGTCCTACACCATCGAAGCCTTTGGAACGGAGCGACTTCAGACCCTGACGCATCAGGAAATCAACGACCGCTTCCGCGAGTTCAAATACATCACCCACTTTGAAGAAAAGGCTCATGCGTTTTAGGGTTCAGGGTTTAAAAGGACAAAAGGGACGAAAGGGACATAAATTTCGAAAACCCGGAACCCGGAACCCGGAACCCGGAACCCGGAACCCCGAACCCCGAACCCTCATGCTATGCACTTCACCAAATTTCACGGACAAGGAAATGATTTTCTCTTGCTGGAAGCCGCCGATTTTTCGGGCGCGGCGGCTTCGGTAGAGGCACAGGTCACACTGGTTCAGGCCATGTGCAACCGGCACTACGGCGCCGGGGCAGATGGGTTGATTACTCTGGAACGCGACCTCACCGGTGCCGCTGATTTCAGAATGCAGTTATGGAATGCAGATGGCAGTCGTGCTGAGATGTCGGGCAACGGCGTGAGATGCGCGGCAGCCTATGCGTACTTTACCGACCAGTGGACAGCACCGGTCATGCGGATTGCAACCGATGCCGGTATCAAAACCATCCAGCATCAGGGGCGCAAAGGAAAAGAATTCCAGTTGGAAGTGGATATTGGCGTTCCCCGATTGCAAGCGGAGGAAATCCCGGTTTTACTTGATTTGCCATCGCCGCTGGTTGAGATTCCAATTCAAGCAGGCAATCGGGAAATTTGTGCCACACTCACCTCAATGGGCAATCCGCATTGCTCGTTGTTTGTTGAAACCCTTGATTTCGCGGAAGTTTTGGAGCTTGGGCCACAACTGGAACGTCACCCGCTCTTTCCAGCTCGAACCAATGTTGAATTTATCCAGGTGATCTCACCTGACCGCCTGCGGGTTTTGTTTTGGGAACGCGGTGCCGGCCACACGCTTTCATCCGGCACTGGCTCTTGTGCATCATCAGTCGCGGCGATGCTGTGCGGCAAAGCTCACCGGAGCGTCACGGTTGAAACCGAAGCCGGGGAATTGCAGATTCGCTGGCCGGAAAACGGCTCGGTCGTGTTAACTGGGCCTGCTTGCTTTGTTTATCAAGGGGAGTTCGAACCTTAAAGCGGTGTCAAACCGCTGCACTCCAGGGCTTTATCTATGATGCCTCTTCACCACTGGATCCGCCTGGGTTTGGCCTCGATGTGCCTGATGGTTACGGCATACCTGGGAGACCCAATTGTTGGGCAACAACCCTCTTTGGCCAAACCGCTTCCTCCACTGCCAGCCAATAGCCGGCTGGTTGACCAGTTGGTGGCGTCCGTCAACGGTGAAATCATTACCCAAAGTGATTTGGTTTGGCTGATTGGACTCAATCCCAAAGCCATCGTCACCAATATCGAAGAAGACCGCCTGCGCGAAGCCCTCTCCCGCAAAATTGATCAGGTCTTGCTTGATCAAGAAGCCCGCCAGCTTCCCAACGTTGTGATTACCCCAACGGATATTCGGCAATATGAACGCCAACTGGTCACGCTTTTCGGCTCGGAAGTGCTCTTCCGGCAACGACTTGAGGCCATCGGATTGAATTCGGAAATGTTGTCTGAGCTTGTCCGGGCGCAGATTGAAATTGAGAAATACACCGACTTTCGGTTCCGGTCGTTTGTGCTGGTCACTGACGAGGAAATCAAAGCCGCATACACAGCCGAACGCGAACAATCAAAATCGAGCGGAACGGTACTCCCGGAAGACCCTTCAGAGGAAACCTACGACCGGCTTCAAAACCAGCTCCTGGAACGCAAAGTCCGCGAAGAAATCCAGTCCTGGCTAAAAACGGCCCGAACGCGGGCTGAAATTATCCCGCTGGCCCCATTTGCCCAGTCAGTTGTGGCAGGACAGTAAGCAAAGGCCGAGGGCTGGAGGGAACAGCAGAAGCGCCAGGATAAGAAATCCCGTGTCCTTTCCGTTGGTATTGAATGATGCTCTTGTAGGGTTTGGATTTGATCCTGGCCGTGACCGTGGGCTTCGCACCACGGCTATTACACGACGACCCTCCGGGCCTCAAACCCTTATCCTGGCGCTTATGGGTAGCACCCATGCCCACTTGCGAAATTCAGGCAGTACGCTGAAGGAACCTGTGGTATGATCGCGCTTCAGTTTATCCAGTACCCCCAATCAAAAATCAGTTTGGTTTGATTCAGTCCGGTGACTGATCCTTTGTGACTGGAAACAGGTTGTTCCACTCATCAGGTATCAACCGCCACTCAGAGGTATCTTTTCAGAAGTTTCAAACTCAAAACACTCCAGGTAATTTTTCACCTGGCAGACCGGGCAAGTTCCGCTTTTCTCACACCTTTATGCCTGCAGGGAACCAACCCGCACATCGGCACAGGATTACGCTATGGTGGACGAAACCTTGAGCCCTGTATCATTTACCAGTACTGCCGCAGCCCCTGGGTCCAATGAATACTCCCCGGAATTGGATCTCCTGGTACGTCATTCAGACGAACGCATTGTCCGCTTTGATCGCCGCCGAATTGTGACCACGCTAATTCGCGAAACGGGCCTCAATCCTGAACTGGCAGACAAAATCAGTTATGAAATCCAGGCCATGCTGAGCCGGGCTGGCGTGACCAAAGTCAGTTCGTCCCTGATTCAAAGCCTGGTGGATGCCAGGTTGATTGAACATGGACTGGAACGTGAATTTGTCGTCCATTCACGGTTGGGGATTCCCCGCTACGAACTGGACCAGATTATTCATCAATCAGCACGGGCTGAGCACACCCAACCGCTCGGCCCTGAAGGCACCAGCCTGCGACTCGCCGAAGCCATCAAACGCGAATATGCCATTTTATCGGTTTTTTCCGAGCCAGTGGCGAAAGCCCATTTGATTGGCGATATTTACATTCAGAATTTAGGTGGGGTTGACCGTCCGCGACTGCTGGTTCAATCGCTGGATTCCATCAAACGCTATGGCATTACCCTGCCTCAATCATTTGCCAACTGGCGACCGGCACGCCACCCGGAAGTCCTGGTGGCGCACCTGGTTAAGTTTTCCGCCGCGCTCCAGGGCTACATCAACGGCCCCATCGAGTGGGATGCCGTCAATTACTGTTTGGCACCATATGTTGAGGACCTTGACGCCAAATCATTGAAACAACTGGCTCAGGGACTGCTCTTTGAACTTTCCTCACCATCGGCGGCCCGCGGCGGGCAAATGCTCACCTGTACCCTCCACCTTGATTGGGAAGTGCCGCCTTACATGCGCGACCGGATTGCGATTGGCCCTGGCGGGGAAAGTACCGGGCGTTCGTACCGGGATTATTCGGAAGCCGCCCAAAAGCTCTTGCGCGCGATTTATGAAGCCTACCTCGAAGGCGACGGCCAAAAATTGCCATTCACCGGCGCGCAACTGGTGCTTCATATTGCCCAGCATTTCTCGGAAAGTATTGGATATAAAGGATTACTTGACACAGTGAGTCAGGTGGCAACCGGTCGCGGCGGCATTCACATTGTGTTTGATCGCAATGACACCCAGAGTTTTTATCGTCGGTATGGCGTGCCGCTCGAAGGAGCCCTCAGTCGAGCCGAAACCACCGAATGGTGCACCGCGGTCTTTCAGGCTGTCGGAGTCAATCTGCCCCGAGCAGCCTATCGCGCCGGATCCACCAACCACCTCGCTATTTTCGAAGAATTAACCCGATTGATGGATGTCGCCGCGCAGGCCCATCTCGAAAAACGGATTTTCCTTGAGAAATTGATGGCGCTTGGCGAGCAAGGACCACTGGCGCTCCTGGCGATGCGTCGTCAGGGCAATACATTTTTGCGGTTGACCCGAACAACTCACTGGCTGTGTCCAATTGGGTTAAATGAACTGGTCTGGGCGGTCACCGGGCAACAGCTCCACGAATCACAAGAGGCCCGCGAGTTCGGAAAACGAGTCATTGCCCACATTGCCGCCGAAACCGCGCGCCTGTCGTCACGGCATAAAACCCGCTTCTTGCTGGCTGAATGCTCCGCCGAGGAAGCTCCTCATCGCCTGGCACAACTTGACCTGCAATTTTTCCCGGATGATTCAGCCGAGTTTGTCCAGGGACAGGTCCAAACAGGCGATGTGTTTTATTCCAACGGTGTGAAGCTGAATTCCAAAGTACCGCTTTCAGCGCTTGAAAGAGCCCAACTTGAAGGCTTTTTACACAACGATCAACTGGTCAATGCCACGAGCGAAATCTGGCTTGGCAGTAGACCAGTGGCCGCCAGTACCGTCGCCGTTTTTATCTCACAGGCATTTTATCGTTCGCAGGCCAATGGTCTGGTCTTTGCCCCGGAATTTACGGCGTGTCTTGCCTGTGGTTCGGTAAGCTACGGATTGCACTCGCAATGCTCCAGTTGCGGTTCAGCCCACGTTGATGGCATCGCCCAGGCCGGCCTTTCTTATACTCGAACGTCCAGCATGTCAGAAAGCCAGATGATTGAATTGAAGAATCGCTACCGGGAGAGTCTCAGAGATTAAAATTCTTTGAGTCAGTCGTCAGTCGTCAGTCGTCAGTAGCCAGTAGTCAGTAGTCAGTCGTCAGTCGTCAGTCGTCAGTCGTCAGTCGTCAGTCGTCAGTAGTCAGTAGTCAGTAGTCAGTAGTCAGTAGTCAGTAGTCGAGTGTTGGGAATTGAGAGTTTTTGTCAAGTGGATTTAGTTCGATTTGAATCATTTAGGAACAATTCTTTTCAAGAATTCGACGGATTCAACGATCCGGGTTTTATCTACTGATGCCAGTTAAGGGTTGAAAAAATTGTTCGTTGAAAACAAAGGACTTATCAAAATCTCAAGTTTCAGACGTTCAATCTGCTGTCTGTAAGTTGTTGATTTTGAAGTCTCAATTTCAACCCTTAATTCGCATTACTGACTACTGACTACTGACTCATCAACGACTGACTGGGAAAAACTATGAACCTTGAAACCGAAGTCAAAGTCCGCGGACAAAACCCGGAAGAAACACTCGCCCGGCTGGCTGAGCAAGGATTTGCAATCACCATCGTTCAACCCCGCCATTTTGAAGACAACTGGCTTTTGGATACCGCAACCTCGGATCTGCGCGCCAAACGTTCGGCACTAAGAATCCGGCTGGCGGAAGGCAAGACTATTGTCACCTATAAGGGCTTGCCACCAGCAGAGTTGCTTCAGGAAAAGTTAAAGGTGCGGGAAGAACTTGAAGTCGTGGTTGATGATGCAGAATTGATGGTCAAGATTTTTGAACGGCTTGGATTCCGATCCTTCTTTCGGTACCAGAAATATCGAACGTCCTACGAAATCGAATCAGCGTCACTGGGAATTTCGCTGATTGCCACCTTTGATGAAACGCCGCTTGGTTTTTTTCTGGAGCTTGAAGGACAGGCCGATGCGGTTCGCGCCACAATTGCCAGCCTTGGCTTTACACCGGAACACCTTTCAACGGACAGCTACATTGCCCTGCAAAGCGCCCATTGCACAGCACGAGGATTGCCTCTGCAGGATATGGTTTTTGCTCTGAGTGAAGGAGTGAAATAGTGAATAGCGAAATAGTAGGAAATACAGGATTTTAGGGATTGACAGACCAAAACTGGAAACCAGGACTGAAGTATTTCGCTATTCCTAACTGATTGGGATTGCAACCCCGTTGACGCCAGTCATGGCCGGGCTGCAGAGGGTAAGGATGGTTTGGGCAATCGTTTCGGGTTTGGTCCAGGCAGCGAAATTGGCATCCGGCATAGCGGTGCGGTTCGCCGGAGTATCAATCGTTCCAGGCAAAACCACATTCGCATTGATTCCAACTGGGCCAAGTTCCAGAGCCAAAGCCTGAGTCAGGGCAACCAAAGCGGCTTTCGAAGCAGCATACACGCCTATTCCTGGGGCAACCTGGACGGCACTCCGCGAGGCAACCGTGACAATGTGGCCTGATTTCTGGGGTTGCATCATGGCGGCACTCGCCCGCACAATCAAAAAGGCCGACTTGAAGTTCATCACCACCATTTTGTCAAAGGTTTCAAGTGAAGTTTCAGCAATTGGCGGCCCGCCAGCGAAGCCTCCAACAAGATGAACAGCGTTATCCAGCCGCTGAAAATCACGCTCAATCGTTGAAAACAGTTCTTTGACAGAGGGTTCATCCGTCACATCGGCAGGGATCAGAGTGAGGTCAACGGATTGACCTTGAGTGAGTTGGAGCAATTCATCGCGGCCACGCTCAGAACTCCAGGTCACAATCACACGGTCTCCGCGCTGCAAAAAAGCCTGAGTGACTGCCTGACCAAGTCCACCGGTGCCACCAGTGATCAACGTGATGGTTCGATCCATAATTTCCTCATTCTGGGAAAAAGAAGAAAGGACTTTACACCGCCACTGGCAGGTAAAGTCCTGATAATGAAAAAAATCAGCGAATCAATCGAGGGAAGATAGCAATCAACTGAGCGAGGGATGAAAACGATTGTAGATAATTACACGAGAGCCACGCTTCATTGAGAACGTGTTTTGCTCACGGCTCTGCCAGCCACAAACACACGAATTTGAAAGGCAGTGTGAGCACTGAACTTATTGTCGGAAATGCTACTTGGCTTCGGGTTTGGGCGCCCCGCCCTGGGCATCTTTTTCGGGGTCATCATTGAGCGCTTTTTTGAAATTGCGAATTCCGGAACCAATTCCGGACGCCAGATCAGGGATTTTCTTTGCGCCAAACAAGATCACCACAATCGCCAAAATCAGCAGCAATTCAGTCGTTCCAAGAGAACCAAACATATAAAACTCCTTTTGTTAATCGGGAAAAACGATTCTAGTCTGAGGGATAGGGAGTGTCAATTCAGACTGTTGTGGGGTGTTCCTCGAAAATCCCACTGGTTTCTCAAATAATCCGGTTCCAACCAGTTTACTGAGCGAAAAGAATTTTGAGTGTGTTGAGGGTACGGCTACATTGGAGACTGAAGATGCCCCAAAAGACGGTAAAAATTACAGATCACGTCTATCAACTTATCCTTCAACTGGCCCTTCGTGAATATCCACGCGAATGTTGTGCCCTGCTCGGGGGCATATCAGGGCTGTTTTCGAGCTGGTATCCGCTCCAGAACATCGCTGACTGTCCAGAGCGTCAGTACGCCGCCCCACCCGAAGCGTTATTTCAGGCCATGCGTCAAATGCGGGAACGCAACGAGACCGAACTGGGGATTTTTCACTCGCATCCATCATCGGCAGCCTATCCTTCGCAAACAGATATTGAACTCGCCTTTTATCCTGACGCAACTTACTTTATTCTAGCGGTTCACCCTTCCCCATTACTGCGCGCCTTTCATATCGTGCACGAATGTGTTGAACCTATCGAAATCCAAATCCGTGCCGCTCCTTGATTTGGTCCATGCGGTTCACGCCCACAGGGTCGAGAATTCTATTCAATCACAAAAATAAGCGAAGGAAACCCACCTATGACCACTCTGTATGAGAAGGCCCTGGAGGCCGCCCAGTTTTTGTCCCTGCAAGTTGATCGAACACCTGATGCACTTGTCATTTTAGGTTCTGGCTTAGGAATTTTTGCCGATGCCCTCGAAGGCGCGAAACACGTTGCGTACCATGCAGTTCCACACTTTCCGGTTTCAACGGTTGAAGGCCACCGTGGTCAGTTTGCGATTGGATATTGTGGTGATGCCTTGTTACTGGTGATGCAGGGTCGCTTTCACTACTATGAAGGCTATGACCTGGATTTGGTGACGTTGCCAATTCGGGTCGCCAAACTGATGGGCATTCAGCGGATGGTCGTCACCAACTCGGCTGGTGGATTAAACGCCGATTTTCAACCCGGCGATTTGATGCTCATCGAAGACCATATCAACGGCCTGGGTGCCAACCCGTTGCGCGGGCACAACGATTCCCGGTTTGGTCATCGCTTTCCGGATATGACCAATGCCTATGACCCGCTGTATCGAAAAATTGCCACTGAAGAATCAGAAAAAATGGGGATGCGGCTTCAAAGCGGGGTCTATATTGCTCTCAGCGGACCGTGTTTTGAAACTCCGGCGGAAATCCGCATGTTTCAACGACTTGGCGTAGATGCTGCTGGGATGTCAACGGTGCCGGAAGTCATTGTTGCCCGGCATATGGGAATGCGGGTGCTGGGAATGTCGTGTATTTCCAATCTGGCGGCGGGAACCACCGGGGAACCACTCAATCACGAGGAAGTCCTTGAAACCGGTCTGCTGGTCAGCAAGAAGTTTACTGAATTGTTGCAGCGAACCATCCCCCGGCTTTGTCAGGAAGGATAGAATGAAGAATGTGGTTAGTGGTTAGTGGTTAGTTCTTGGTTCTTCTTCTAAAGCATTGATTTCTAACCACTAGCAACTAACCACTTTTTTCATTCTTCATTCTTCATTTGTTTTTTCAGGCAACTGATTTTTCGCCATTTTCACACCCGGCAGGATCAGGTTCATCAGTTTCGAACTGGTACCGTCCACGCGCATCGCGATAGCGAATCACCAACAAATCACTAAAAGCTTTGGCCCCGCGCAAGAGGCTGACCTTTGAGCCATCAACGTCGTTCCAAATGACTGGAATTTCACAGAGTCTTGCCCGGCGTTTATTGGCCAGATACAAAACTTCAACATCAAACCCAAACCCGAAAATTTGTTGCTGTTCAAAGACCGGGCGGAGCAATTGCCGTCGGAACGCCTTGAACCCGCACTGGGTATCAGCAAACGGAAGTCCAACCAGTTGTTGCATGACCAGATTAAAGGTTCGCCCGGCAGTTTCCCGCAGCCACGGTTGATGACGTCCAACCAGTGACCCGGGCAATGCCCGCGAGCCAAACGTCACGTCATACTGGCCATCGGCAATCGGCTGAATCAGTTTCGGTGTTTCAGAAATGGGGGTTGACAGATCGGCATCAGAAAAGAGCACAATCTCGCCCTGAGCCTTCAAAAAACCGTGACGGACCGTGAAGCCTTTTCCACGATTGCCACCAGGGTTGGTCACAAGCTGTAAGGTCAGGTTGGATTGTTCAAAGACGGGGATGAAATCACGCACAATCTGCGCCGTTTCATCAAGAGACCCATCATCAACGACAATCACTTCACTCACAAAGGGCTGAACCTGTAAATACTCAGCCACGGTGTGCAAGGTCTGCCCAATCCGGCAGGCTTCGTTGTAGGCTGGGATCACTAAACTCAAAAGCGGCGAAAACGACATAGTACGGAAAATCAATTCAGGGAAAAGCAAAAACAATTTCTGGGAGCACCAGCCAGAGACAAGTGCTCCCAGAGTGAATGAGTTGAACTTTTTGGTTCTTGGTTCTTGGTTCTTCTTCGAACGTATTGATTTCTAACCACTAACCACTAACCACTCTTTGGTTCTTAGTTCTTGGTTCTTGGTTCTTGGTTCTTGGAAGGTATTGGTCCCTCAGCCCCAAGCCCCAGGTTCTAAGCAATGGTCACATCCTTGGACAGATACACATCCTGGATGGCGTTGAGCAGGCTCACACCTTCAGCCATTGGCCGTTGGAAGGCTTTCCGGCCCGAGATCAACCCGGTGCCGCCAGCTCGTTTGTTGATGATTGCGGTGCGAACCGCTTCGGCCTTATCACTGGCGCCTGACGAAGCACCACCCGAGTTGATCAGCCCGGAGCGTCCGGCATAGCAGTTCAACAACTGATAGCGGGTTAAATCAATTGGATGATCAGTGGTCAGATCAGAATAGACCTTCTTGTGCGTTTTTCCGAACTTCAAAGCATTATATCCGCCGTTGTTTTCGGGCAGTTTCTGTTTGATGATATCGGCTTCGATGGTCACGCCCAAATGGTTGGCCTGTCCGGTCAAATCGGCTGAAACGTGGTAATCAGTGTCAGCGGTCTTAAACGCGTTGTTTCGGGTATAGCACCACAAAATGGTGGCCATGCCGAGTTCATGGGCCCGATAGAAGGCTTCGGAGACTTCCTGAATCTGGCGAGTTGATTCGGCTGAACCAAAGTAGATGGTTGCCCCAACCGCAACCGCGCCCATATCCCATGCCTGTTCAACCTGGCCATACATCACCTGGTCAAAGCGGTTTGGATAAGACAGCATTTCATTGTGGTTCAATTTCACGATAAATGGAATCCGGTGCGCGTATTGGCGAGACACGGAGCCCAAAACACCAAAAGTTGAAGCCACGGCGTTACAGCCGCCTTCAATCGCCAGTTTGACGATGTTGCCACCATCAAAATAAATCGGGTTTGGTGCAAATGAAGCGGCGGCGCTGTGCTCAATTCCCTGATCCACTGGCAGGATCGAAACATACCCCGTGCCAGCCAGTCGTCCAGTTGAGAAAATTTGCTGCAGGCTTCGCAAAACCTGCGGGTTGCGATCAGTTTGGATCCAAACCCGTTCGATAAAATCCGGTCCGGGCAAGTGCAGTGTTTCTTTTGGAACAGCGGTGGCTTTATACTCAAGCAACTGTGAGGCTTCGTCGCCCAGTAACTTCTCGATTTCCTGAATCATTGGAATACCCTCTCTAGCAACTATGTTGAAATTCTCCCCAGGACCAGGTGGTGGTCCCAGCCTCAGTATGTGAGGTTAAGGTTGTGGATGGTTCTGATGAAAGAGGCCCGCGCATCATATAAGGGAAACGGCTCTCGGTAAAGCATCTTGTGCTTTGCGACTGTGCCAGGAAGCGGGCCACTCACCCGATGAGTTTCATCCAAAATATATGGGTTGAAATACAAGACACCCAGCGGTGTAAGGGGCTGTAAATATTTCGGTTATAGCCTGGCAAAGATGAATTGCCAGTGCAGCCTGTAGTTTGCGATAGCTCCTTAATCCACACGTTTCTGTTTTTCATCCAATAAATATCTTTTATCCCTGGCTGTGGTTGACTTGCAAAATCAGGTGACACCGATTATCAAACTTAACCCACACTTTCTGAATAAGTTGGTGGGAATCACGTATCAAGAATAAGTGAGTAGAACGAAATGACTCAACCCGGCGTGTGTATTGTTGGCCTCGATGAAGTCGAGCACGAAGAAATCAGATCAGGCGCGTTTGTGCGGTTGATCGGCCACGAGTTGCTGCCAAAAATTCAAGTGGTGGATGGTCAACTCCTGGTTGAATCAAAGCGTGGTCCGTGGTTTGTACCAGTGGATAAAGTGCTCTTCCACGGGATTTTCGAAGACGACCTGGAATTTATTGCCGCCCTGGCCCTTTGGGGCGGCCCCTGTTTGCCCAACGCCCGGGCGATGATGGATTGTCGGCTGCGAATCCCCTGCCTGGTACGCGCCCTGGAATTTACGCGCTTTGGGGCGCCGAAACGATCATACTCCGGTCCAAATGCCGGGTTTATCTCTGAGATTGAACGGGTGGCAAAATGGGGAAACTGGCATTGCGGTGAAAACAAGGAGCGATTCACCGGCGACTGGAAAAGCGATCAGGCGTGCCTGATCGAACCATTTCTGACTGGTTCTGCGGTGCGGGTGGTCTTCATTGGCGATCAATACTGGCAAATCAAACTTGAAGGTGACTCCTGGTTAAAATCCATTCACGCGCCAAATGCGGCATTTATGGAACCTGATTCCGAACTGGTCGAAGATACCGACCGGGTCCGTAAAGGATTTGGACTCGAAATCGTGGCCAATGATTATATTGTGACACCGGAAGGCAACCGCCATCTGCTCGAAGTCAATCACATCCCGAATGTCACCCGCTTCCCCGAGCTTTGGAAAGCCTATCGTGATTTTGCCGTTCGGTGGATCAATCAATAAAGCCGGGTTCAGGGTTCAGGAAAAAGACAAAAAGGACCAAAAGGACCAAAAGGACATAAATTCGAAAACCCCGAACCCGGAACCCCGAACCCCGAACCCGGAACCCCGAACCCCATTCTTCTAAGTGAGATTTATGAAAATTATTACCTGCTGCTTCTGGCTGATGATCATCAGTTTGGCGTTCACGTTTCCGGTTTCGGCACAGACGGTCACCTGGGATGATCTGATGCAATCTGGCAATCAAGCCCTGACTCAAAATCGCCCGGCTGAAGCTGAACAATCGTTTCGCGATGCGCTCAAGCTGATCGAAAAATCCGGCGAGAAAGACCCGCGAAAACCTGTGACCCTGATCAAACTGGCTGCCGTCTGTGACCTGCAATCCAAACGAGACGAGGCTGAAACTCTTGCCAGTGAGTCAATTTTGGTTCTTGAGAAGTTGTCATTTTCATCAAAGGTAACCGATGGGGTTAACTTTAGTGCTGCGTTAAATACCACAACTGAGCTTTATGAGTTGGCGGCTGGTTTGTTTGCATCTCATCAAAAATACCCACAGGCTGAAACCCTCTATCAAAAAAAGATCAAATTTTGTGAGAAAGTTCTTGCCCTCACCAAAGAGCAACCAACAAGCAATGACGACTTCCTTCGATTCCTGGTTTTGGCCACATCGGGTATTCACGAAAAGTTGACAGCGACTTATGACAAACTGGCAAATTTATACTTTGCTCAAAAAAAATATGACCAGGCTGAAAAAATGCTCAACCAATCACTCAAAGAAAAAAAGGTAGTTTATAAAGATGATTCACCGATTGTTGCTTCAGCGCTGGCTAATCTGGCGAGCCTTTTTGCAGCTCAAGGGAAATATGAGAAGGCCGAACCACTTTATAAACAGGCTCTTTCCATTTTTGAACAGAGCCAAGCCCTGGGGCGGCCAGAAGTAGCATCCATTCTCGGAAATTATATTCTTTTGCTGAAAAAGACTGGGCGGGAGGCCGAGGTAAAAGGTCTGGTTGAGCACCTGAAAGCTCAAGCCAATCAAACACAACCGGTGAAGTAGCAAGTCGCAAGTCGTCAATCCAGTAAAGCGAGGAGTGGTAGTCAATTTTTCTGACTCCTCGCTCCTCGCCACTCGCTGCTCACTTCTCCATTCATTTCTTCACCTTAAAATCCGCATCACTGACATCAGTGGCCTGATTCCCGGCTTCATCCCTGACCAGCACCTGCAATCTGGCACGTTTGGTTTTGAGGGTTCGGCGAGGAATTTCAAAATCAAAGCTTTGCACATCCCCTGAAAGCCCTGAAACAATTTCGACTGAAAACGTCGCGCCGCCATCGGTTGAAAGTCGCACATCCTGGCGTGTCACCTGTCGGTTGTCGGAAGAAAGCCATCGGAAAGTGACGATTTGACCGCCTTTGAAAACTTCCCCGCCATTTGGGAAGACAATCTGGACCTGTGGTGGCGTTTCATCAGCGGGATTGATGGTAAAATCGGCATCCGAAGCATCCTCTCCTTGATTGCCAGCACCATCCAGCACCGTCACCCGGATGCGACAGGTTGTGGTGGACAGGTCAGCGGGAGGAAGAAACAAAATTTCCGTAATTTCCCCGGCAAGTCCAGCCGCCACAACCAGTTCAAATGATTGTCCCCCATCCGTTGAAAGATCAACTGTCTGTTCAACCACGGTTCGGTTGTCTGCCGTTGCCCAGGAAAGAGTGATGGGTTCCTGACGGGCAAATTGTTCGCCTCCGTTCGGAGACAAAACCCAAACCATCGGTGGCTCTTGATCATCAACTGGAAGCGTTTTGGCTTGCGCTTCATTGGTATAGCCTGAACTCCCACCAGCATTGACCGCTTTGACCCGGTAGCGATACGCAGTTGCCGGCTGTAACCGGTTGTCCCGAAATCGGGTTTGACTGGCAGGAAGGGTTGTCAGTTCAACAAATTGAGGCTGATCTTCGAATTGTCGTTCAATGACAAAACCTGTTTCCGTGGTACTTTGGTCAGTCCACTCCAGGTCAATTTCAGTGGCGGAAATCCCAAGTGCGGTCAGCCCGGCTGGAGCTTCAGGAGGTGCCAGAACAGCATCAATTCGGGCAATAAAAGCACTTGTGTCACCGCAAAACTCAGGCTGGAGCGGATCAACGGTTGGGAAATTGACTGACACGGTGTTGCCAGCTAAAACGATGTTGGCTTTTGCATCAACCGCCAGTGCCGTGACCTCATCGCTGGCAGTTCCACCAATGAAGGTTGAGAAAAGCAACCGGCCTTGAATCGGGTCAATTCGGGTGACAAATCCATTGAAATTCAGGTCATCCGGGCTGGCCTGGGTTGGCTCGACCAGCGGAAAGTCACCGGACTGGGTTTTTCCAGCAACACACACGGTTCCAGATGTATCAATGGCCAGCGCCTGAACCTGATCTGTGTTTCGTCCTCCCAGGTAGGTGAGAAAGTTTGTTTTGAGACCGGTTGGGTCAAATTTGGCAACAAACCCATCGGTCGCTCCGAGTAACGTATCCTGAACAGGATTTACAACCGGCAACCGGGGTGATCGAGTCTCACCCGCCACATAGACATTTCCAGCCGGGTCTACGGCAATCCCCTCCCCGCTGTCAAACTCGCTCCCGCCAAAATACCGGCAAAATTCCAGTTTTGAGCCTGTCGGATTGATTTTTGCGACGAAGGCATCCGTGACACCTCCAAATGGAATCGTGAAGGCCGGTACAGCAGGAAAAGTTTGGGCATTTGAAGCGGTACTCCCGGTGAGATAGGCATTTCCAACCGCATCAGCGGCAATGGCATATCCGGCGTCGAAATCAACGCCGCCAAGATAAGTGGCATAGACCAGTTGGGTTCCAGCCGCGTTGATTTTGGCGACAAACGCATCTGTTAAATTGCTGAAGGCTGGCTGAACGGCACGAACGACTGGAAAATCAGCGGATTGTGTCACCCCGGCGATATAGACCTGATGCTGACGGTCAATTGCCACTCCGTATCCGGCATCTTGAGCACTACCACCCAAAAAAGTGGACATTTCCAGGGCATTTCCGGCTGGAGACAATCGCGTGAGAAACGCATCTGAGGAAACCGCATCCGGAAATCCTCCAAACTTTGACTGGATTGGTTTTTCCAACGGGAAATCCGGAGAACGGGTTGTTCCAACCACAACCACTGCCCCTGTGGTATCAACCGCAATTGACTCAGCTTCGTCGTCAAAACCACCACCTAAAAAAGTGGTAAACACCACCGATGAACCAGTTGGGTTCAGTTTGGATACAAATAGATCAAAACCACCTTGATTCGACCTTGGACTGGTCACACCTGGAAAAAGAAGCGCGCTGGTCGTGCCAGCAACATAGCAATTTCCATCTGAATCAATCGCAACGGCGTGAGCGGCATTCTCACCGTCGCCACCCAGAAATGTGGCATATTTCACCACGGGGTCAATGACAAGCGGCAACCCGGTGTCATATGAATCCAGATCGAAAGTGACCTGAAACGCACCACTTGAAGTCAGTGCCCGTACCCGATACCTGCCCGAAATTTCCTGCCGCTGATCAGAGACACATTGATACATTGTGGGCTGATGCTGGATCAGCGTTCCGTGCGGGGTTTCAATCTGCAAATTCCCGGCAGCATCAGGTTCAACCCGGCTGGCCCCCGCAAGCTCCAAAACAATCCGGGCAGGGTCAGCCTGGGGTGCCACAACGAAGTCATATTCAAGCAGTCCTTCGCTGCCATACCCAACCAAATCAATTCCTGGATAGAGGTTCTCGTACCGGATCCGGGCGCTTCCTGGAATATCCCGCACCCATTTGTTTTTCTCAGCTCCCACAAAGAAATGACTGTATCCCGGAAGCGGTTGCTCAAAGTTCAACCTGGGAGATGGTGACGCTCCGGCAAAAGCAATTTTGAGCGGAGGACGTTCAGGCGGCGTAGCTTGCTGGCACGGGTTGGGCGGCTGCTTTTGAGAAAGGTTTGTTTTGGCTGGCAATGAGTGGGGAAACCCAAAAACAATGGCCTGCCCGGTGAAAAAAGCCGTGTAGTTTTGAGTTCGGCAATATGCTTTCACCTCTGGATCAGTCTGACCACGGTTGGGCTCAAACCGGAGCGGTTGATCAGCAACCGGTGAAAACCCAGATTTGAACTCGCTACTTCGTTTTGATTGAAGGTTCAATGATGGAAAAGCCTTGATGAGCCTGAACCCTGAACCCTGAACCCTGAACCCCAACTGACATTGCCCACCACTCCACATCACCATCAAGAGACAGCATAGAACCGGCATCTTTTCCAGAAAACGTGAATTCATAGGCGTGTGAGTACCGGAAGGTGATATCTGATACCATTTGGGGCTGAGGATATTGGGCTCAGGGCTCAGGGAAATACAATTCTTTCAATAATTTAGCCTTCTCGTAATACGATAGTTTCATGGCAGAGTGGTGGGAAGCTACACAAAATGATCTCACTCAAGCTGACCCCATTTTCTTCAGCCCGTCTTCTTCAGCCCCATGTCTTCAACCCTCAATGAATCGGCCCCATTCGCTGCCGCAAGAAACCAGCCTGGTGACCGCTGATCACCGCCCGAATTTCAGCAATAATCGAAAGTGCAATTTCTTCAGGGGTTTCGGCGCCAATATCAAGCCCGACTGGGCCAAAAATCCGCTGTCGCTGATCGGGAGTTATTTCAAAGCCTGCTCCTTGAAGATCGTTGAGCAAGGCATCGGTTCGGCGTTTCGGTCCGAGCATCCCAATGTAAGGCAATGGAAATGGCAGCAAGGCTTTCAAAATTTCGCCGTCACGTTGGTAGTTATGAGTCATTACCACGGCGACCGTGCGCGGCGTCAATTTGACGTGGTTGGAAATATTTTCGGGATGGCTCTGAATCACCTGATTGGCCAGTGGAAAGCGCTCCGCCCTGGCAAAAGCTGGGCGATGATCAATGACACTCACCTGCCAGCCGAGTTCTTTGCCCAATGCGACCAGAGGAAGTGCGTCATAGCCGGCCCCAAAAATGACCAGAGGTTGTGGCGACTCCAGAAATTCAAGGAACACCTCGGTGGCCACACCTTCAACCAGATATTCCTTCAATTCACTTTTTTGGTGACGAAAGACCTGTCCGGCATCCGCCACCAGCAATTTGGCCAGTGCCTGGTTGGGGATTGAACTTTCCACCGATTCATCACTTCGCAGCAGAAGATGTGAACCAACCGAAACACTGTTGAGATCAGTTGTTTTGACCACCATTGCCCAGACCAGAGGGGCAGATTCGCTCAACAGCGTTTCAAGCATTTTGATTGGATGTGGGTCGGTACCTGCAGAAACCGGTTCAATTAAAACCTGAACTTCACCGTTGCAGCCCATCCCAAGCCCCCACACCGTGTCGCCATCCGACGTGGTGTCATATACCACAAGCTGGGGTTGGCCCGAAGTCATAACCTGAGAGGCACGTTCAACCACATCGCCTTCAAGGCAGCCGCCGCTGATGGCGCCCAGGCTGTGTCCCTGGGTTGAAATCAACATGCGGGCCCCTGGTCGCCGGTAGACCGAGCCTTTTACGCTGACCACAGTGGCTAACGCGACCAGTTCACTTTCATTGCGGAGCAGTTCGCGATACGCAGCTACAATCGTTTGAATCTCTTTCATGGTTTTTGAATGATGATGGCATCACCGTGGGTGGAATTTTTGAATGGGGATGCGCGGATTATAGAAGTGCTTTGGCCAGAAAGGATTGTTTTTTTGTAAAAACTCCGGGTCGGGCCAATCCTCAGCGACCGGCAGGTGACGAAACATTTTCGAGGTCGTTTCGTACCACAGGGGCTAAATCACCCCAAAAAATCCAACTTCAACCGAAATTTTATACCTCAAGCCTCTCAAAAGGCATCGTTTGTTGCCTCTTATTTCAGCCATTCGCCAGCTATCTGAGATTCTTGTGTAAGAAAAAACCTACAACTTAATCTCAAATTAATATTCAAAAAATTCAAAAGAAATTCAAAAAAATTAAAGAATTATTTAATACAATTATTCTATGATTTTGGTCTTTTTATTTTTGCTAATCAACAAAGAAAAACCCCAGGTGCAATCAGTTGCACCTGGGGTTTTTAAATCCTCTCAAAGGATTAATTATTGTTGTGGGGTTGCCGCCTGGGCACCGCCATTGATGACGATATTTTGATTTGAGCCTTCAAACGCAAACCCTTGCAGGCTGCGATTATCACCGTTTTGCGTGTAGAGCATTTCCAGTCGAATGGCTTTCTTTTGGCGATCTTCGGTCCGGGTCGTGGCTTTCACCAGTTCTTCTTTTCCCTTACGGATCGACATTTCACCGGTTTTGTCGTCATACACAACCTGGTATTTGCCTTTCTTGACCAGCGTTCCGTTGACGGTCACGTCACTTGAGAAAGAAACGTCTTTCTTTGTTTCACCTGCCAAAGCAGAAGCGCTCACTACGATTGAAAGGGCCAGAACAGCAAACAAACGGGTCATCAGATTTTTCATTTCAGTGTCTCCTCACAGTTGATGAATTTTTTCGGGTCGTCAGATAATTTAATTGATTTATTGTGTCAGCACCGACTCAAACGTGATTACAAAATGAAAGTTCCAGAAAATTACGAAACTGTAAAAATTTTAATTAAATAAAATAATTAAATAAATCCTATTCATTAGAGATCATGAGCTCACTCCGTCCATAAAGACCTAGCCGATAAGGCATCTTTCGCCTATGCTCACAGCATCATTCGCAATACCCTCGTCTGGATTTCCGTACCTTTTCAATTAACGTCTCATCCACAATCAACCTTCGGCTGGACATGACTGGTCTTTCCCAGGGCCGGGATTGGTCCAACAACGTCATCTTTAACTCATGATTTTCTGGAACCACTTCATAGGAGGGAAGTTATGGCTTTGCCATTGAAATTGAATCAGCTTTCTCACTCATCTTTACCAACCGGTGTGATCAAAACGGTTTCGGTGTCCTGTCTGGTGTTTGGGTTGACCCTGACATCAACCTCGCTCCCGACACTGGCTCTTCATGTTCGGGATCTGACTGGTTCTTCCGCGGTCAGCAACCAGAGTTCACGCTATCGGAGTTATGAAATTCCGGCTGGCGCCGTCTTGAAACTCAAACTGAATTCACAACTCACTTCAAAAACAAACCGGGTCGGCGACACCTTCACCGCTACGGTCTTTGAACCATATCTCATTGATGGAAAGGCAGTTGTTCCACAAGGAACTCAAGTTGAAGGCCACGTTTCAAGCGTTGAGCCAGCCCAGCGGGATCGTTCCGGAACCATTGCCGTCGATTTTGATTATTTGATTTTTGAAAATGGCAAAAAGCTCGATATCGGCCAGGTTTCTGAATTGACCAGCCTCAAACGCGACGAAAAACAACAAATTGACGCTGAAGGAAAAACTTCAGGTGGATCAACAACCAAACGCAAAATCATCTTTACGGGTGGTGGCGCCGGGGCTGGGGCTGTGATTGGCGCGATTGCCGGCGGCGGCAAAGGCGCGGCGATTGGTGGTGCCATCGGTGCCGGGGCGGGAATTTTGACCGCGCTGCTGCTCAAAGGTGACGAAGCCGTGGTCAAAACTGGTCAGGAATTCGGCCTCGAATTTCTCCAGAAAACCAGAGTGAGCGACGATTACCTCACCGCCCGATCAACCACGGACACCACTGACCGGGATCGGAACACTCGCGACCGGGATACCACTGACCGGGATACTCGTGACCGGGATACTCGTGACCGTGACACCCGCGACCGTGACACCCGTGACCGTGACACCCGTGATCAGGATACTCGTGACCGCTATACCGGTTCTGGCCGCGATCCATATCAGGAATATACGGATCCACAGTTTATCCGGCGGGCGCAACTCGAACTCCGAACTCGTGGTTTTTACACCTCAACCATCGGTACCACACTAACTTCCGGTGTGCGTTCGGCTATCACCCGATTCCAGCGTGATCAACGCCTTGAAGAAACCGGGAAGCTTGATCTGCCAACTGCCCAGGCACTGAATCTGGTTGATCGTGACGGCAACGAAATTCGACTCGTCAAGGTCCTGGCGGCCCGTGCCGTTCGTCAGGCTGACCGCAGTATCCAGGTCGTGATGGATACCGAGGTTCCGTCCGGCGGCTGGGATCTGTATGGCGACTATGAAATCCGGACCGACAAGCTTGAAGTCTGGGCCCGTGGCGTGGCACCAGCCGGCGCCGCTTCACAGGTCATCACCAAAGGCACCATCGAAGTCGTTCCACGCGAAGATGTCTCACGCATCCAGACCGTGTTGATTCACACCGACACCAAAGATCTGACGGTGGCGGTTGAAGATATGCAAACGGGCATTGCCAAATCACTCAAGGCCACGGCTGACCGCATGTTGAGCACGCTCAGAACTCAGTTCCGAAGTGAACAACGCGGCGCCACCCGCACCGCCCCAAGCACAATTTCCTGGCGCTTGAATGAAAACGAAGCCCGACTCTATTCAGCCGTGGTCAGTCTGGCAGAAGCCACCCGGTTTTATGCCGAACTGGTCGAAACCCGAGCCACCGAAGAGGCTCAGCGCGGTGCCGCCGAAGCCCTGGCTCGTGGCCTCAACCGGGTTGACCGGGTCATGCGTTCTGGTCGCGTTGGTGATCGAATCCAGCGCGATGTGGATGATTTTGATAAAGCGGCTCAGCAATTAACCGACTATTTCCGGATTGATGCTCGTGGAAATGATTAAGAGCGAGTAGCAAGTAGCGAGTGGCGAGTAGTAAAACCACTTGTTCCTCTAAAAACAGTGAGTTTCTGGATCTGAAAACCAACAAGATCAAGAAGCTCACTGTTTTTGTCATTCTGTCAGTTGTCACCTTGTCACCATGCGCCTTCTGCATCTTAGTTCCGGGAAGGATTTTGGCGGCGGCGAGCGTCACGTACTGGAACTCACCCGTACGCTGGCGGCTCGCGGACACACGCTGCACCTGGCGGTCCGTCCCCAAAGTCAGCTTCAAGAAGTTTTGACCCAATTTCCCCACCTTCACGTCCATACCTTTGGTTTTCGCAATGCCCTGGATTTATTGACCGTCAAGGACTTGTGTCGGCTCATCACTGATCAGCAGATTGAAGTTATCCACGCCCACTATGGTCGGGACTACACCCTGGCCGCGCTAGCTGTGCGATGGCTGCGAAGAACTGGCGCTTCCCTTCCAGCTTTTTTCTTCACTCGACACCACTACCTTCCGCTTTCAACCAATCTGGCCTACCGATGGCTGTTATCCGCAGCCGATGGCGTCATTGCCGTATCGAGGAGCGTTCAAACTACAGTTTGTCAGTCTCTGAACTGGCCGGTGGAACGCGTGCGGGTCATTCCCAACTGGGTTGACACGGCTAAATTTCAGCCTTCCAACGACCAGAGCCAGGCCCGCCGTCAATTTGGACTTCCACAAACCGCAAAACTGGTGGGTGTGATCAATCAGATTGCCCCGGAAAAAGGCCAGGCCGAACTTCTCGAAGCCATATCTCGCCTGACACACCACGTTCCGGATCTCCATCTGGTGCTGGCCGGGAAAGAACACGGCGGCGACCGGTTTACCCAATCTCTGAAAGAAATGGCTGCCCGCTTTGGATTGACGGAACGTGTTCACTGGCCTGGATTTGTCACCGATGTGCCGCAACTCCTGGCAGCGCTTGACGTGGTGGCGATTCCATCCTGGAACGAGGCGTTTTCCCTCAGCGCTCTTGAAGCACTTGCCACCGGCGTGCCCGTGGTGGCCTCCCAGGTTGGAGGGCTGTGCGATATTCTGACCCAGAATCAGACAGCGTTGCTGGTGCCGCCTCGCAACGTCGAAGCACTGGCGCTGGCCATCCAGCAGCTCCTGGAATCGGTTGAACTCCGGAACCGTTTGCGAAAGGCCGGGTTAGAGCGGGTGCATACATTTTTCTCACGCGAGGCAATTGTCACCCAGGTGGAACAACTGTACACAGACACACTCCGTAAGTAATTACCTTCCACACCGGCCAAATGGCACCAGACTATCCAAGGCAGAATTATGAATTATGAATTATGAATTATGAAGAACGGGTGATACAGAATGGAATAATGGAGGCCAAGGCACAATCATCATAGGATTACTGCTTATTTTTCAACTATATAGCTCTCAGAACTCGATTCCGATATATTCAAGATTGGGTTTCAGAATCGTCTTTCAACAATTCTTCATAATTCATAATTCATAATTCATAATTCAATTGACGAAAGCATTCCTGACCAGTCATTCTTACCTATCTCCGCACTCAAATACTTTCATCTCTTCCCAGGAGACCACGCACTGATGTCCAAACCGCTTTTTGTGCGTCCCGTGACGGTCGAGGAACGGTATCAATTGGAAATTTCGGTTGACGCTGAAAACCCTGAACTCCAGCGTCGGGCTCAGGCTATTTTGGACTCAGCCGATGGCAAAACCGCGCACGAGATTGCCAGCCAGCTCAAAACATCTGCCGAAAACGTCAAGCGCTGGTTGCGTCAGTTTAATGCCAGCGGGCTTGAGGGTATTCAACTCCGAAAACGCGGACCTGAGCCCCGCTTTACCGAAGCCCAGATTGAAGCCATTCGGGCCCTGGCGGCGCGCAGTCCGTTAATTTTAGGGTATCCGTTTGAGCACTGGTCGTCCCAAAAACTGGCCGAAGCGGCACGCCAGCAAGGGATTGTGGACAATATCAGTCACGTCACCATCCAGAAAATTCTGACGGATCTCCCAAATTACCGGCAATCTGCGACATCTCCTCCCCTGCCGGCCCGGAATGGGACGACATCGGCACCCCGGACAACCTCACCGCAAATCAATGGCTCGGTTCGGAGCCGCATCACCCAACTTGAAACCCGACTCCGACGTGGACACCTGCTTCCAGTTGACGAAGCCGCCGTCCGCTGTGCGCTCAGTGAAGCGTTTGAAAACATCGGCGGCTATGCTGAAACACTTACTGCCGTGGAACATTATGACCATGTGCAGCCACCTGACCTGTCCAACGATTTGCTGTGGCAGGCACATACCCGGCTGCGGCTTGGGTGGGGATATACCTGGCATGGCAATCAGCCACGGGCCCTGGCGCGCATGAACGAAGCGTTGCGGCTGTTTTTGGACGGAGGCTGCCTGGATGGTGTCAGCGCGGCCCACTATGCAATTGGTCGCACCTATGCCGAAATCAATGAATTCAAGATCGGGCGCGACCGCATCTGGCAGGGACTGCGGCTCTTGATGAAACAGATTGAAACTGGTGCCGAATATAAATCGTGGAATCCAGAGTGGGTCGAAGACACCGTCAGCACCTGGCGCACCCGGCTGATGGCGCGCATGCACCTCAGCCTCGGAGTGATTGACTATTGCGAAGGGAATTTTGACGCTGCCAAGAAAAATTATGTCCGGGCCCTTGAACTCGCCACCAGCGCCGCCCATGACCGCAACCTCCTTGGACTGGTTGCTATGAATCTGGCGTTGATTCATGACCAGGTTGGCGAGCGACGTGATGCGAAAAAATATTACGAACAGGCAATTGAAGACTTTACCAAAGGCGGCCACGAAGGGTTTCTTGCCCGGTGCCACAACAATCTGGGCGAAAGCCTGATGCACCACGGACTCTGGGTTCAGGCCGTCCAGCATCTGGAAAAAGCCCTGGATTTGGCCGAGCGGCATCAAATTCGCGAAAATGAAGCCCTGACCCTGATTACCCTGGCCGAGTTGCGCCTCCTGCAAGGTCAGATCAGTGTTGCCGAACACCATCTCTCGCGGGCCGTCCAGATGCTGATTGATGGTGACAAGTGGGCCGAAGCCTATGCCCAACGCATTTTCGGCAAAATTCTGCTGGCTCAAGGAAAAGAAATCGAAGGGCTGGGAAAGCTCCAACTGGCGCTCCAGATGACCACCGATATTGGCGACCAGTATGGTCAGTGTCTTTCATACCTTGAACTGTCGGATTATTACCTTCATCACGCAAAACTTGATCAATCCGAATCATCGCTTGAAATGGCGCGCGAACTCCTGCAGAGCAACTCCGGGTTTTATGCCGCCGGAGTTGCCCAGCGGATCACCGGAAAACTCGAAGCCGCCCGTCATCGCTATCCCGAGGCACAGCAACACTTACTGCAAAGTATCTCGATTTTTACCGCCAATGACGATCAATATGAAGTTGGTGTCAGCCGCCTGGAAGTCGGTCGGTTGTTTCAGGAACTGCAGGATTATCCTCAGGCTCACGTCCATTTTGATCAGGCGGAAACCCTCTTTGTGCAGTTAGGCGCCGAAACAGCGATTGGACGCGTGCGCGAATTGCGCCAAAAACTGGTCACCACGCCACGCGCAACCATCGCGCCAGCCAATGTGGCGATTCCTCCGTCAGAATCACTCCTGCTCCAACGATTGATTGAAGCCTGCAATGCCCGCGAACTGCTGTTGCAGGAACTGGCCGCCATTCTGCAGGAAAACTTTGCTGCCCAACAGGTTGTCGTCTGGGAACGCGACGAGTACGGCGCCTTGCGCGTGCTTCTGGCACACCACACTTCGATTGATCCGATTCGACTGGTCCAACGTGGCGAAGATTTGCTGGCTCAAGGCCGCCGTGGCAGCGACCGCACCGGAGACGAATCAGCCACACCGGAATGGGCGCGATTGGTTTTTGAACGTGAACTGATTCGGATTGGGTTGTATGTCCAGTGTGATCCAGCGGCGATCAAAATGCCATTCAAGTACCTGCAACCACTACTGAAACAGGTCTGGTTGGGACTGGAAATTTCGGCGTTGCGCTCCGCACGGGCCTCGGTTGCCGCTCCGGCCCCGCCGTTGCCGCTCCAACATCCAACATCATTGATTCCTGGGTTTATCTTTTGCAGCCCGGCGATGTGCGAAGTGGTGGACCATATTCGCAAAATTCGAACTTCAGACGTCACCGTGCTCATCACGGGGGAATCCGGCACCGGGAAAGAATTGATCGCACGTGCCATCCACGGCGGTTCCGCCCGCCGGGACGCGGTGTTCTTGCCATTTAACTGCACGGCCACACCGCGTGATTTAATCGAAAGCCAGCTTTTCGGACATCGGCGCGGGGCGTTTACCGGTGCCGTCAGCAATTATTCAGGAATTATTCGGGCTGCTTCGGGTGGAACATTGTTTCTGGATGAAATCGGAGACCTGACGCTTGAGACGCAACCCAAGTTGATGCGCTTTTTACAGGAAGGTGAAATCCAGCCGCTCGGTGAAACCAAGCCGCTAAAAGTGGATGTTCGGGTTCTGGCCGCCACCAATGTTGACCTGGAACGTGCTGTCAAAGAAGGCCGCTTCCGCGAAGATCTCTATCACCGCCTCAACATCATCCGCATCCACGTTCCGCCGTTGCGAGAACGGCGGGATGAAATCCCGATTCTGGCGAATCATTACCTCGATCACTTTTCCAAACGCGACGGGAAAAAAGACCTGCGGTTTTCACAAGAAGCCATTGAATTGATTAATGCCTACGACTGGTCGGGAAACGTGCGGCAACTCCGCAATGAAATCGAACGGATTGTGGCATTTGCCGTGGCTGGAACGGTGATCGGAGCGCGTGAGTTATCGTCTGATATTTCACGCCAGCGGTCTCATTTTGCCTCGCTCTCAACCCCCATGCCGACACCTGACCGATTTTCGCAGCCATCTGCCTTCTCACAGCAGAATACCCCCATGCCGACCTACTCAAGTGCCAATGGGAGTGATGGCCACGCCACGATCAGCTACCCGGCGCGGGCCACGCTCCGCGAAGCCACCGAACGGCTTGAAGTCCAGATGATGACCCAGGTTTTGGAGCGAACTGGCCACAACATTTCGCGGGCCGCCCGTGAACTGGGCCTTTCCCGCCGTGGCCTGCGGCTCAAGATGGAACAACTGGGATTGGGCGCGGGAATGAAAAATGAAGAATGAGGCTAGTGGTTAGTAGTTAGTGGTTAGTGGTTGCAAATCAATGCCTTCCGAGAACCAGGTTTTCTTCATTTCCCCAATTTCGCCCAAAATATCACCACGTTGCTGAAAGATCTGTGCTGACAGTCCGGGACCTGGTTCACAATGGGAACTCTCGTCGAGCCGTGAGTCGCATCACACTGCACCACACTCTTCTGGTGACTCCCTGTACCTGACTTCCACCTGGTCCTTTTTGTCCTTTCTGTCCTTTCTGTCCTTTTTTTCACCACATTTGAGACCAAACCTGAGCCAACAGTCGGTATTTTGGGCGAAATTGAAGGAATGAAAAATATGGAGTGCTGTGACTTGTCACAGCTTTGAATCGAATCGGCTTTTCTGTTTCAGAATATTTTCAATCACTTCACTGACCTGCTCAGCCCGGACATCCCAGGTGCTGCCCATGACAGCCTGTTGCCGGGACTGGCGTGATTCGGGCGAATCCGCGGCCAGTACCGATTCGATACATTCGATGAAGTGGTCGTAACTCCGAACAATCCGCAAGATGCCGTCCAGCGGTTCATATTCATAGAGCGGCGTAATGACGACGGGTTTGCCAGTGGCGAGATATTCGCGGACTTTGATCGCGCTCCCGTAGTTAACGAATTCGTTGTTCGTCACCCACGGCAACACGCAGACGTCAAACTGCCCGGCAAAAGCTGGAAGACTGGCATAGGGTTGGGATGAAATACAGTGGACGTTGGGCAACGATTCGATGTCCAGTGGGCTGGTCTTCAAACCAATAAACACAAACTGCCAGTCCGGATGCCGCTTGGTGACATACCGGATCAAATCCTGATCAATCAACCACGTCTCAATCGCTCCGAAATACCCCAAAATTGGTTTGCCTTTGGCCTTAATTTCTTTCAGTTCAGGCGGGCAATCCCAGGTTTTCGATGTCGTCGAAGCAAAATGCTCGAAATCAACCGCCTGCTCAAGCAAGCGTGATTTTTCCAGTCCAGCCGTGGCATCAGCCAGCAATTTCCGGCCAGAGTAATAGACGACATCTGCCGCCTCGATCAGGTCAGCGTGGAGCTTGCGAATCAAGGCTGACCGGTCACCATGATCCATCGTGTTGGCGTCATATTTGTCTGAAACCTGGTAAATCAAGGCCGATTCACCCAGCCGTCCGACCATATCGCGAGCGGTGGGAATCGCCACCCAGAGCACTGGCGACCGAAATCCTAAAATCCAGGCCAGAAATCGAATTTGAAACTGGAGCAACCCCAGGTTGATACTCCGTCCCAATGAACTCGAAAAAAATGGAAGGACAATCGGGGTCACCACCCAGATCCCTTCCGGAGTACGGCGCACAAATTTCAGGTAACTTTTGAGCTTGCGACGAACTTTCGCGAAAAAATCCCGACTTCTGACGCTGGGCAGCCCCATTGAAATCGAGTTGATGAACATCACGCGGTTGTGGCGCACAAACCGCTTCATGAGGTGATTTTTGGAATGTGGATGGTGATACCACCAGTCCTCACCAGCAAAACAAATGATGGATTGATTTTGGATCACAATGTCGGGTTCCGGGTTCCGGGTTCCGGGTTTATTAAAAGTTTTTGGGTTGAAGGACCAGATCGCGGGGTCAAGTGTCCGCCGCTCACTGCTTTGAATTGCCGAGAATCAACTGTGCGGCGCCCCAGATGGCAATCCCAATGCCTAACACCATCACACAGGCCATAAACCCCACCAGAATCGCCTGACTTTTGAACACAATGGCGACCACGGCGCCGAGAATCAAGAGCCCAAACCCCAGTATCAACTTGATAACTGCCATCAAGCGACGTTTCTGGGCAGTGGCGTTTTGATCCGGCAGGGTGTGCTGGTTTCCAGATGGGTGCGGTGCGACTGTCCGATTGCCGCCAGTTACCAGCCCAGCCTGGGCGCCTCCCTGGTCAACGGTTGATGGAATGAAGGGTGTTTCACTCTGTGACTCAGGAATGGGGCGATTCAAAAACTGGGGGCCGCCTGGCTGGGGCGATGAATCAGGGAGAGGTCTGGGAGTAATCAATTCTGGCGGGGGTGGTGCATTCCGCGCCCAGGCGGGAATATCATTTCCTCGAGGTGTTTCAGGCATCCGGTTTTGATCTTTTTGCAGCAAGACTGGCCCCGGAGCCCGCTCGGCCTTGGGTGTAATCAGGGCACCCGGGATTGCAGGGCCAGAAAATGAATCAACATGAACTGGCGGCGGTGTGGCTACCATCCAGGGCATATCAAACCGAAGCTTTGGGCCGCCGATTCCAAACTCGATCACATCGCCATGGGTTAACACGATCTCTTTGACCCGGTTGCCTTTATGATAGGTCCCATTGGTGCTGCCAATATCGCGTAGAATGAATTTGTTTCCTTCAAAGAGCAAATGGGCGTGTCGGGTTGAAGCCAGCGTATCATTCAAATCCATCTGCAACATACTGCCGGGATCGCGTCCAACAGTTGCCGGAAAGGTTGAAAGAATCAGTTTTTCACCCTTGCGCAGTCCAGTCAAAAACACGACTTCAATAAACGGCGCTCCAGGTGGTATAGCCTCAGAACTCACGGTGATCACATTTGAAGGCTCAGCCGAAGCTGGCGCTTCAGCCGTCAAGGTCTCGTCGGCGCCCATATCCCGGAGCATCATTCCGGGCTGGCGGTATTTCGCTCCACGCGCCCCTCCTGCCGGAGTGAGTGTTGAACCACAGCGGGTACAAAACTTTGCGTCATCTCGATTGACGATACCGCAGGTTGGACATTGCATAACGCACATTCCTAAATGGGGTATAGATTTCCACACGGGTTGCCGCAAGTCTAACACGGTCAACAAACATTTCAAGATAAGGCCAAAATTTCACCTGAGGCTTCAAATTTCTGCAGCAGTTCAACGTCAAATTCAGGGCAACCCTGTGCTAGGATTTCGCTTCTGCTGGATAAATCCATCTCTTTTCCCCAATTACTTTTTCATCTGGGCTTTTAGTCAGTAGTCAGTAGTCAGTAGTTTTCTAAAGTTGTTTACTTGAATTACTTAGCTGTCTACCTGCCGGAAGCGATGATTTTATTTTTGTATCAATTCTCAGATAGGAGCCGACGCATATGACACCTTCTTCACGTTTTGGCTATCAAGGTTCCGCGATTCGAAATCCATTTATTTCCACCAGTTTATTGATTCTGATTTTCGTGGTTGGTTTCTGGGTCACTGCGACTGACGTCGCCGCACAGGAAACTTCGACTCAAAAACCGCGAGTTCTGTCCAAAGGGCGAACCAAAAGCCGCGGAGACCGGCCTCCGCGCGGCATCAAAAGCGAGTTTGGCGAATCTGGCCGCTCAGCCGGACGTGGCGGCAAGGGCTTTGGGAAAAATATCGCCAAAGGTCGGGTTCTGCGCGCCGGTAAAGAATTTGGCAAAGGCATGGGCGGCTTTGGCAAACACCTTGGCAAAGGCGTCGGCAAAAGCGTCAAGCATGCCTTTAAACCATAGTCGGGTTCCGGGTTCCGGGTTTTCGAAGGAGGGCGCGGTTCAAAGCAACAGCGCCCTTACTTTCCTATCCCCTATCCCCTACCCCCTATCCCCCATAAGCGCCAGGATAAGAAACCCCGTGTCCTTTCCGTTGGCATTGAACGACGATCTTGTAGGGTTTGGATCTCGTCCTGGCGTGACCGTGGGCTTCGCACCACGGCTATTAAACAACGACCCTGCGGGCCTCAAATCCTTATCCTGGCGCTTATGCCCCTATCCCCTATCCCCTATCCCCTATCCTCTATTCTCTTCCCCAGCTTGCAATCCCTCTGCCCCTTCCTCTACCCTTCCTGGTTTACCCCTGAATCACAATTTTTGACGATGTTTTGCAGGAAGTACCTTGATGAAATTTGAACTTGTTTCGCCCTATAAACCAACCGGAGATCAACCGCAGGCGATTGAAACTCTGGTTCGCAATGTTCAAGCTGGGAGTCCATCTCAAGTCTTACTCGGCATTACCGGCAGTGGTAAAACCTTCACGATTGCCAACATGATCGAACAACTCCAGCGCCCAACGCTGGTGATGGCCCATAACAAAACCCTGGCGGCACAGCTCTTTCAGGAATTTCGGGGATTTTTTCCGAAAAACGCGGTTGAGTACTTCGTCAGTTATTATGACTACTATCAGCCAGAAGCCTATGTCGCTTCGACTGATACATACATTGAAAAAGAAGCCACCATCAATGAAGAAATTGACCGGCTTCGGCTCTCAGCCACCCGGTCGGCCTTTGAGCGCCGCGATTTTGTGATTGTTTCTTCAGTTTCATCAATTTACGGGATTGGCGACCCGGATGCCTATTTTGGAATGTCGTTGTTTATTGAACCAGGTCAGGTCTTGAAACGCCAGGAACTCCTCAAGCGACTGGTTGAACTCCAGTATGACCGCAATGATGTTGATTTTGTCCGGGGTTCGTTTCGGGTTCGGGGTGATGTGGTCGAAATCTATCCAAGCTATTCGGAACAGGCAATTCGAGTTTCGTTTTGGGGTGACGAAATTGACACCATGAATGTCGTTGACCCGTTGCTGGGTGAAATCCTGGAACCAATCACCCACCGCTACCCGATTTATCCGAAATCGCACTACGTTATGCCCAAAGACGTGCTCAAACGGGCTGTCGTAACAATCAAAGAAGAACTCGAAACCTGGGAACCGCAACTCCTGGAAATGGGCAAACTGGTCGAGGCGCAACGGCTACGACAACGCACAATCTATGATCTGGAAATGATTCGCGAACTCGGTTTCTGTCGCGGGATTGAAAACTATTCACGGCATTTGACCGGTCGCCCGGCAGGTCAACCACCTCCCACGTTGTTTGACTATCTGCCAAAAGATACCCTGATTGTGGTGGATGAAAGCCACCAGTCAATTCCGCAAATTCGTGGAATGTATGAAGGCGACCGCTCACGCAAATCAACCCTGGTCGAATATGGCTTTCGATTGCCGTCCGCGATGGATAACCGCCCGCTCAAGTTTGCAGAATGGGAAAAACGAATTGGCCAGACCATTTTTGTGTCGGCCACGCCCGGTCCCTACGAGTTGCAAAAAACCGGCGGTGAAATCATCGAACAGATTATCCGCCCGACCGGGCTGCTTGATCCGCTGATTGATGTCCGCCCGGTGCGTGGTCAGATTGATGACTTGCTGCACGAAATCAGGCTGCGAACGGCCAAAAAACAGCGCGTGATTGTGACCACGCTGACCAAAAAAATGTCAGAGGACCTGACTGATTACTACCTTGATGTCGGGGTCAATGTCCGCTATCTCCATTCAGAAATTGAGACATTGGAACGCATTAAAATTTTGCGTGACCTGCGGCGCGGTGATTTTGATGTGTTGATTGGAATTAATTTGCTGCGTGAAGGGATGGACCTGCCTGAAGTCTCGCTGGTTGCGATTTTGGATGCCGACAAGGAAGGCTTTTTACGCAGTGAATCATCGCTGATTCAAATCATTGGCCGTGCCGCCCGTCATTCTGAAGGCCAGGCAATTCTCTATGCTGACAAAATGACCGACTCGATGCGGCGTGCCATCAATGTCACATTGTATCGGCGGGAAATCCAGGAACGCTACAACACCGAACACGGCATCACGCCCCAAACCATCATTAAACCGATTGAAGCCACACTGGTTACGGCTTATGAAGCCGATTACTTCAAAGTCCCGCTTGATCTCGACAAATTTGAGGAATACACACCGGAAAACCTCGACACGACCATCAAACAACTCGAACACGACATGCGCGAAGCCGCCAAAAAGCTGGAGTTTGAACGTGCCGCCGAGCTCCGCGACAAACTCAAATATCTGAAAGAACGGCAGGTACTGAGGAACGAAGGGTAGGGTTTGGGGTTTGGGGTTCGGGGTTCGGGGCAGAAAAGGACAAAAAGGACAAAAAGGACGAAAGAGACCAAAAGGACGAAAAGAAAATCAAATTCGAAGAACCCTGAACCCTGAACCCTGAACCCTGAACCCTGAACCCTGAACCCTGAACCCTGAACCCTGTGAACCCTAAAATGCCCTAGTCATCATCGTGGTCGCGGTCACGCCCGCGTGACCGGTCAGACTGGGGACTCGGAGCGGTCGAGACCGTCGCTTCGGGTCGAGCCATGGCTGAGTGGATGCCAGCCTCATGAACCAACCGTCCTCCCTGATGAGCAGCCAGCCCTAAAACACCGGCACAAACAACATAGGCCAGGAGGAAAACCACATGGGCGCCAATCCAGAGTGGTTGGGCAATGGTTTTCTTGAGGAGAACCGGCAGAAATGACAGTCCGGCAAACGTAGCGGTCAGCCCGAGAAATAACCATTGGGCCAGTTCAGCCAGGTCTTCGTGCCGTTCCAAAATGGCTTCGGCCTGGGCCAGATGCTCAACCGGCTCGGAGGCAGCTTCACCAGTCTGTACCGCCACGACCGCCGCAATGGTGCCAATCACCATCAAAACCAGCGCCGAAACAGTAAAGGCTTTGGCGCTCTTTTGAAAAATCAAACTCAGAACAATAAAAAGTGGCGCTACAAAGAGCAGCGCAATCGGGAAATGGATCACAATCGGATGTAACTCGCTCCAGGTGGGCAGTGATGGGAACATTTTTAGGGCCTCCGTTTATATTGAATTATGAATTATGAATTATGAATTACGAAAAGCTAAAACCTTGCTATTCAATCAGATAATTCATTTTCAAATATTCAATTGTCTTCTTTGCGGCTTGTGTTTTGAGTGTAGTGGGAGACACCTAAATACAGCATAAATGCAGACAAGCTAGCTCTATATTGACCAGCCATCGTGAATCAGGCCAACCACATACCATTCGTGGTTGAATTCTTCGAAAACAACTCTCAAGCTGCTCCAATCGCGGTAATCAATTGTCTTATCGCGACCTGGAACATAGTACTCAACAAAGATTCCCTGTGGGTAAATCTCCAAGACATTATTTACCGTGTTGCCTTCTCCAATCACCTGATTAAAAGCGATCTTGGGAGATTTCAGGTAATCCCGTTGATAGAGAAATTGCGAAAAGTACTGTTTCGGAGTCAGTCGAATTGACGCTCCGCTTCCATCTGACTCACCCCACGCATAGCGTTTCTGGATCGTGAAGAGGTTTTTCACCTGAGTTTGTGTAAAAACAATGTCAGATTGAGGATTTACATAAGCTGAAGGTGAAAACCGGACTCCTTTCTTTGGATGGACAAAGCTGGACAAGGCTTTCATGTCACGATCTCGAAGCGCGACCACAACAGCACGGGTGCGGTTACCAACAAGTTGTTCAACCTCTCTTGATGTCATCCGCTTGGTTTGAACCATAGCTGGTCGGACTTTTACCATTGCCGGGAGCGCAAGGTTCTGAACCAAACCTGTAATAAAAACCCCCAGGCAAACACTCACGCTGAGTTTTAAGTATCTGGTCATTCTGATTCTCCCTTGATTCACACGCCCGCCTGACAGATCATTGGGTTCACCTGAGCCAATTGCATTTCGAATGAACTTCATAATTTTTACTTCCCTTCGATATTAATTTCATACCTGTTCAATTTTGTCTTTGAAGCAGTCCTTGGCAATCCACATTCCAGAGCTGGACAGATACCTTTTTATGCCAGAATCCCACCAAGAAACCGGATATATCTCCAATCAGGTCCAGCGAGTGCTGATCTGGTTACTGGTCGCCAACGTGGCCGTCGTTATTGCCAAAGCCACCGCCGGATGGCTGGCCGGGTCCTTGAGCGTGATGAGCGATGCGGCACACTCGCTGACGGATTCACTCAACAACATCGCCGGGATTGTCCTCATTCGACTGGCAACTCGTCCAGCCGATTGGGATCACCCTTACGGACACAGCAAAATTGAACAAATCGGCGCCTTTGGAATCACTGGCCTGATGTGCCTCACGGCTTACGAGATTGGCCGCGAAGCCATCTCCGGCTGGTGGCGGGGTGAGATACCAGTGGTAAATATCTCAACGCTCACGCTTGGCGTGATGGTTGGCACACTGGCTATCAACATTGCCGTCGTGTGGTATGAACGCCGGGCTGGACAACGTCTGCAAAGCATTTTCCTGATTGCAGATGCCCAGCACACCATGAGCGATATTTATGTCACGATTGGAGTTTTATCAGGGCTGGTTTTTGTCAAACTGGGGTATGTCTGGATTGACCGCTTTGTCGCGCTGCTGGTGGTTTGCGCGATTGTCTATGGAGCATTCAATGTCGTGCGGGAGGCAGGCTCGGAATTGATGGATACGGTGGCGGTTGATGCGAAAAGTCTGGCTCAACTTGCGAGCGAACTTCCAGATGTGGTGGAGGTACGAGATGTCCGGTCACGAGGGCGTGGAATGTATGGATTTGTTGAATTAACCATTGTGGTTGATCATAACGACCTTCGCCGCGCCCATCGCTCAACAGAAGTTCTGGAAAACAACATCCGGCAAAAATACAACCTGCATACGGTGACCATTCATATCGAACCATCAGGGGAATGAAGAATAAAGAAGCCTTCTAGTGGTTAGTGGTTAGTGGTTAGTTTTTGGCTCTTGGTTCTTCTTCGAAAGTATTGATTTCTAACCACTAACCACTAACCACTTTTTTATTCTTCATTCTTCAGCGACGCCATATCAATCACAAAGCGGTACTTCACATCGCTTTTGAGGAGCCGTTCATACGCCTGATTGATTTGCTGAATTGAAATGAGTTCGATGTCGCTTGTGATGCTGTGTTCAGCGCAGAAATTGAGCATTTCCTGGGTTTCGACAATCCCACCAATGCCTGAACCAGCAAAGTTGCGGCGCGGCAGGATTAGATTGAAGGCACTGACCGGTAATGGATGTTCTGGCGCGCCGACCAGCACGAGCGTTCCATCCAGCTTGAGCAACTTGAGGTAGGCGTTGATGTCATGGTCAGCCGAGACGGTATCCAGAATAAAATCAAAGCGATTCTTGTGTTTTGCCATTTCATCCGGATTGGTTGAAATGATGACTTCGTCGGCGCCCAATCGGTGCGCATCAGTGGCTTTTCCGGGTGAAGTGGTAAACAGCGCTACATGAGCCCCAAAAGCATGGGCAAATTTGACGCCCATATGGCCAAGTCCGCCAAGCCCAACAATCCCAACCGTTTGGCCGGGGCCGACTTTCCAATGGCGAAGCGGCGAATAGGTGGTAATCCCCGCACACAGGAGTGGTGCCGTGGCGGCCAGATCAAGGGTTCCAGGAACTTTGAGAGTATAGGCTTCATCCACCACGATGCTTTCCGAGTAACCGCCAAAGGTAACTCCGCCCAGATGCCGGTCTTCGGAATTATAAGTAAAGATCGTTGTCTGCTCGCAATATTGCTCCAAACCCTTCTGACAGCTTGGGCAGGTGCGGCACGAATCAACCATACACCCGACAGCCGCCAGATCGCCTTCCTGAAATTTTGTCACGGCAGAGCCGACTTTCACGACTCGACCGACAATTTCGTGACCCGGTACACAAGGGTAAACCGTGTTGTGCCATTCATTTCGCGCCTGATGAAGGTCAGAATGACAAACACCGCAATAGAGAATCTCAATCACCACGTCCTGTGCCAGCGGTTCGCGACGTGTCAGAGTAAACGGTGACAGGGCTGAGGTGGCTGATTGGGCAGCATAGGCTCTGGCAACAGCGGCGCGTGGTGATGAATGAGTATGAGTCGAAGACGTAGACATAACAGAATCTCCTTGAAAAGCGGTGAAGCCCGGCCTTACCTGCCAAACTTCAAATATTGATAGTTGTCGTGGTTTTTGTGTTTATTTAGATATGCTCATCATCAAAATGGGCTGGCAGTTGGGCGAACAATGATTTCGCTCACATCAACGTCATCAGGTTGGGAAATAGCAAAGGCAATCGCCCGGGCAATCGCTTCAGCCGGAATGGCGATTTTCCGAAAGACGGTCATTCCCTGACGGGCTTCCGCATCTGAAATGCTCTCTGCCAGTTCTGATTCAGTCACTCCAGGAGAAATAACTGTGACCCGAATGTTGTCAACTTCCTGGCGCAACCCGTCAGAAATAGCCCCTACGGCAAACTTGGTCGCACAATACACCGCACCCGTCGGAACCACCGCGTGACCACCAATTGACGAAACATTGATGACCTGACCAAATCCCTGTTCTCGCATGATTGGCAAAGCAGCCGCGATACCGTGCAAAACGCCTCGAATGTTGACATCAATCATCTGATTCCATTCGTCAACCTTGAGAGCTTCCAGCCTGGAAAGTGGCATGACTCCAGCGTTGTTGACAATAACATCAACTTGCCCAAAAGTTTGGCGGGCAAATTTGACGAATTCATCCACATCCTCGCGTTGGGTAACATCCAGCCGGCGGGAAACGGCTGATCCATCGGCACTTTTGATTTCCGCCACCAGGGATTCGAGTCGGTCTGTGCGACGAGCACCCAACACGACATGAGCACCACGGCGAGCCAGCAACCGGGCCGTTGCTTCGCCGATGCCGCTGCTGGCACCCGTAATGACAACCACTTTACCTTCGATTCCAGATTTTCCATTGATTTCTGACATGATGAAACTCCTTGATTTTGGGGTTGAGCCCGGCGCGGTTGAGCACCAGAGCAGGAACAATCGTGTTGTACAGTGGGCATATCGTAGCGAGTGGTCGGTCAAAAGCGGTAGACAAATGCTGGCGGATCCTTGCCTGATCCTGCAAAGTTCGGTATGTGCTATAGACACCAAAGCCAGAAGCGGGTAAACCAGGAAAACCACACTTCCCAGGGGGAAAAGCGATGTCAGTTCAGATTCTTTCAGACACAGCGTTGGAGCAATCTTTCCAGGAAAAGCGACTCGAACTCGCCGCCTTGATTGAACGATTCACCAGCCAGGATGGGGCTCACCAAACGGCAATCACACCATTGTGTTTGTTTCGTGCTTCGAGCCCATCCGAACCAGTCCACGCGGTGTATGAACCGGCATTATGTCTGGTTGCCCAGGGTGCCAAAGAAGTCCTGCTGGCTGATGAATTGTACCGCTATGATCAGGCAAACTACCTGCTGGTTGCGGTTGACCTGCCAATTGTCGGCCAGGTGATCGAAGCCCGGCCAGAGGTGCCCTACCTGGGCTTGCGTCTGAATCTGGACCCACGTGAAATCAATGCCCTGATGATCGAAGCCGGTATTCCGGCACCAGCCAGCCCAGGTTCTGGACGCGGTCTGACCGTCAGTCGGATCGAACCCCAATTACTCGATGCGGTGGTTCGGATGGTTCGACTCCTGGAAACACCGCAGGACATTCGCCTGCTGATGCCGCTGATTATGCGGGAAATTTTGTACCGGCTGCTCACAGGTGAACAAAGCACCCAGTTGCGCCAGATTGCCCTGGCCAACAGCCAGACCCAGCGTATCGCCAAAGTCATCAACTGGCTCAAGTTTAATTATGACAAGCCGTTACGGATTGAGAACATCGCCCGTGAAGTCAATATGAGCCCGTCGGCGCTCCATCATCATTTCAAAGCCGTCACTGCCATGAGTCCGCTTCAATACCAGAAGCAGATTCGACTCCAGGAAGCCCGCCGCCTGATGTTGAGCGAAGCCCTGGATGCCGCCACAGCGAGCTTCAACGTCGGATATGAAAGCCCCTCACAATTTAGCCGTGAATACAGCCGACTGTTTGGCGCCCCGCCGCAACGTGACATTGCCCGGCTGCGGAGCGCATCGTAGGATCGGGTTCCGGGTTCCGGGTTCCGGGTTCCGGGTTCCGGGTTCCGGGTTCCGGGTTCCGGGTTCCGGGTTCCGGGTCTTGTCATTACCCAAATTTTTTTGACTTGCCTCTAAACCTCAGCAAATTTAAAGAGTTACTGAAATTGTTTTTCGGCTATTGTCTGAGTTGACCACTGATTATCCTGAAAATCCCAGAACCCAGAATCAACAACTTACAAATTCCGGGTTCCGGGTTCCGGGTTCCGGGTTCCGGGTTCCGGGTTCCGGGTTCTTCGAAGGTATTGATTTATAAGCACCTGGCACTCAGACATTCTTCATTCTTCATTCTTCATTCTTCATTTTCCCACCCGCTGACGCAGGTGGTACTGACTTCTTCATTCCTTCTATGCGTCGTACGACCGAAGCCGATTTTCGCCAACTCTTTGAACATTCGCAGGATGGGATGTACTTCATGTTCTTTGATGGAGGAACGGGCATTCCCTGGGCAGCAACTGCCTCGGATGAGCAAAAGCGACTCTGGATCGAACATACCCTGAACAATCTGCGCATGACTGAAGTGAATCAGGTGATGGCGACAATGTTCGGCTTTTCACAACCAGATGAACTGTATGGCGTGGCAATTAAACACTTCTTTGCTGATTCCGATACCGTTGGGGAGCAACTGACGCGGTTTTTTGATCAGGGCCGTATGACGGCCACGACCAGGGAAAAGACCCGAACGGGTGAAATTCTCTGGATCGAAGGTCATCACCTGTGCCTGTATGATAACAACCGGTTGGTGGGCGTCTGCGGTATCCAACGTGACATCACCCAACGCCACGAACGCGAAGCCGAAATCGCCCGCCGGACTGAAGAACTCCATACACTGCAGTCAATGAGCACGATTTTGAGCACCACACTGGATGCCAACGTCATCATGCAATTGATTTTGGAACGAGCGGTGAACCTGCTCGGAGCTGATGGCGGGTCACTCTGCCGCTACAACTGGGAAAAAGACGAAGAACTGGTGGCACTGGCGATTGGGGTTGATAAACCAGTCGAAGGCTTGAGAATTCCGATCTCAGAAAGTGAAAGTGGACGGGTAGCCCAAAAACGCCGCCCCGGAATTTTCCCCTGGGAACATCACCATCGTGAAGGCTATAAACCCGCCATTGAGCTGCTGCCTCCGAAACACACGATTATGTCGCCGATGATTGCCCGCGACCGGGTGGTGGGTTCCTTGATTTTAAGCCGCCGACTCAACCGCCCGCCGTTTGTCGAACGTGATCTGTCGCTGCTCTCCACGCTGGCCGAACAAATGGCGATGGCACTTGATAATGCCGAATTGTATGAAGCCGTCGCGGCCTCTGAGGAACGCTATCGCTCGACACTCAATAACCTGGTTGAAGTCGTGTACAGCCGCGGCCCATTGCCGGATTTTGAAATGGTTTTGATCAGCCCCAGCATTGAGCGCCTCATTGGTCACCCGGCTTCAGAATTTTCTTCCCGGCCAAATCTGATTCTGGAGCTGGTTCATCCTGACGATCAGCCGGATGTTCAAACAAAACTCACCGGGTTGTTTGAAAACGGAATTGAATTTATCGCCGAATACCGCATCCAAAATGACCAGACCGGCACCTGGTGCTGGGTGCGCGACCACCTCCGGCCTCGTTTTGGCATCGCTCAACAGATTGTCGGCTATGACGGTGTGCTGGTTGACATTACCGAACGCCGCCAACTCGAAGCCGATATTGCCCTGGCCCGAGATCGCGCTGAAGAAGCCAACCGCCTGAAATCGGAATTTCTGTCCAATATCTCACACGAACTGCGCACGCCGCTCCACGGCATCCTGAGCTACGCCCGGTTTGGACTCAAACGGTATGACAAAGTCGAACGCGAAAAGCTGCGAACCTATTTTGATGAGATCCGCGATAGCGGCGAGCACCTGCTTGGATTGATCAACGACCTGCTCGATTTATCCAAAATTGAAGCTGGTAAGATGGATTTTGAGTTTCAACCACTCCCGATTGGACATATTGTGGATGGCGTCTATTCCAAACTGGTCCATCTGGTTGAAAGCAAAAATATTGATTTTGTCTGCCCTCCAATCCCTGAAGAATGGATCGTCGAAGGCGATCAAACCAAACTCCTGCGGGTCTTTATCAATCTGGTGGGAAATTCGGTGAAATTTACTCCGGCTGGAGGAAAAATCATCCTCAATGCCGAGGAAGTCACCCCGGCAAGCTATTGTATTTCCGTTTCCGATACCGGCCAGGGGATTCCACCGGAAGACCTGGAGCATATTTTTGACAAATTTGCCCAAAGTCGCCACGATCCAACCCATCATTTCAGCGGTACAGGGCTAGGACTGGCAATTTGCCGTGAAATTATCGCCATCCACGGAGGCCGCATCTGGGCCGAAAGTCCAGGATTGGGCCAGGGCAGCACGTTTTACTTCACGCTCCCGAAAACACGCCCTGAAAATGCAAAGTAACCCAGTTCAGGGGTCAGTCTTTGAAAAGACAGCCAGGACAAAAGGGACAAAAAAGAGCAAAATCCGAAAATCCTGAGAACCCTGAACCCTGAACCCTGAACCCTCATCTTATGCCACTCCCCAAAATCCTGATTGTTGACGACAATGCCAAAAACCGGGCCATCTGCGAAGAAATCCTGATGGACGAATATGAACTCTGTCACGCCGTGGATGGAATCGAAGCCCTGGAAAAAGTTCCGGTGTTTCAACCTGATTTGATTCTGCTGGATCTGATGATGCCCCGCATGGATGGGTATGAAGTCTGCCGCCGCCTGAAATCAGACCCGCATACCACCAATATGATGATCGTTTGTGTGTCGGCAAAGGGACAGACGGCGGAAATTGTTGAAGGATTTCAGGCCAAAGCGGATGATTATATTGTGAAACCGTTCAGCGAAGAGGAGTTACTGGCCCGAGTCCGGGCGGCGCTTCGACTGAAATTGACTCAGGATGAATTAAAGCGGGTCAATTCCAATCTTGAAGAAATCGTCGCCAAACGCACCACCCAGTTGATTGAAGCCGAACGACTGGCCGTGATTGGCCGCAATGTTGCCCAAATGGCGCATAACTTTCGTGGGGCACTCACCACCATCACCCTTTCAGCTCAACTAGGTGCAGCCGGTGTTGGTGAACCCAATGAGCATTTCAGTCGGGTGGAACGTTCGGCCCAAAACATCATCAAAGTCATCGCCACCACACTGACCCGCATCAAGCAGAAGGAAACAATTCATCCCGAGCCGACGGATATCAATGCGATTTTGCAGTCTATTCAGGAATTTCTCGACCTTGACGCCCGCTATAAAACCTGTCAGGAAAAGTCATTTACCCTGGCTGAAGGGTTACCTTCGGTGACAGGTATCCCGAGTGATTTTCAGCAAATTTTTGAGAATTTGATCTACAATGCGCTTGATGCCATGGAGGAAAGTGCCCGACGCACACTGCATGTGCGGAGTTACTGGAATCAAGCTGAATCAGCCGTGGTGGTCGAAGTCAAAGACAGCGGGAGCGGGATTACCAAAGCCAATCTGGCCCGGATTTTTGATCCGCTCTTTACCACCAAATCAAGCGGAACCGGTTTAGGATTGGCCAGTTGTCAGCAATTGCTGGAAACATATGGCGGATGTATTCGGGTTGAGAGCATCCTCGATGAAGGTTCCACCTTCACGGTTTTGTTACCCGTGAAGGAATGAAGAATGAAGAATGTGGTTAGTTTTTAGTGGTTAGTGATTAGTGGTTAGTGGTTAGTTTTTGGTTTTTGATTTTTCTTCGAAAGTATTGATTTCTAACCACTAACCACTAACCACTAGATAGTTTCTTCATTCTTCATTCTTCATTCACTGGTTGGGGGTATGATGGACCAACATTTGAAAAAGACATTTCAGATTCTTGAGGAAAAAGCTGCCACCCGGTGTGATATCTGCCACCAGGCGGATTTGTTTGACCCGATTTCCGGAACGTGCCAGCGGTGCGAGCCGATTGCCACTGTGGCGCTGGCCCAGCTTGCCGAAGAACAGGCTGAAAATTTCCATCCCGAACCAACCCCAGTCCAAACCCCGCCCCCAGTTGTTACATCCCCATTAGCCACCTACCACCCAACGCTCTCAGCGCGTGACCGCTGGCTGATTTTGCGCGAAGCATTTGGACTCTATCACGATCATTTCCATACATTTCTGAACCTTACTCTCCGAATTGAAGCCCCGCTGGTGGCAGTTTTTCTGATGGTGGCGTTATTTCCTTCAAAACTACTCTGGCCAGTCGTTTTGCTTCTGGGGATTGTACTTTCGTTGTTTCCAATCAAGGAAATGCGGGATGGCAGCATTATCTGTGCTGTTTTTGACAGCCTGCCAGATCGCTTTCCCAGCGTCGAGCGAGCGATTCAATTTGCCAATCGTCGCAACCGTCAACATCTGTGGTCGATGTGGAAGGTCAAAGCCCAGCGGTTGCTAGCTGCGGCAGCCGGTTTTTTCTTGACGACAATCTTTATTGGTTTGATTTTAGGTCATTTGGCTGGCCCGATCCCAATGGGCATACTGACGATATTTTTTGGATTTTGGTTTTCGTGGCTGGTGCTTTCACACAATGCTTTTTATCGGCAAATCATTGTGCTGGAAGGACGTTCGGCTGAAGAAGCCTGCCGTCGAAGCAATTGGCTGACAGACCATAATCTAAAATGGATTTCGTTTTTGAATGAAGTGAACTGGCTGGGAATGTTGCTGGTGGCGTTTTTGGGTCTGGCACCTGGAATCAAAACAATTGCAGTTGGCTGGCTCGCGTTATGTAGTCCGGTGGCATTCGGAGTTTTTGCCGGAATCCACCCCGTATGGTTTGTGGCCTTGATGGCGCTGAAAATCCTGATCACCCCTCTTCTGACCATTACTGAAACCCTGTCTTATCTGGTGCTCCGGCGGCGGGCGGAAGGCATGCAGTTCCAGTTTCAATACACCAAAGATGAAGACGAGCGTCTAAAGGAATTTATCACTCAGGCCACCAGAAACCTGCCACCAATAGAATGAAGAATGAAAAAAGCGGTTAGTTTTGGTTCTTGGTTCTTCTTCGAAAGTATTGATTTCTAACCACTAACCACTAACCACTAACCACTAACCACTAACCACTAACCACTAACCGCTTTCTCAATATCTTCATTCTCAATTCTTCATCTGACTCTCCAACCGCCGAACGCCTCCTGCTATCACCAGCCATGGGATTTTATGGACTGATTCAACTCCCCAAAGGTGTTGCAGAAACTGAGGAAACTGCCAGATGTGTGGTGACTTGTCCGCACCATAGGACCACTGTTCAAACTCCCGCCAGTATGCCCAGAGTGTCAATCCAGGGCCTCGCTGCTCTGGGGGCACGGTCCAGGCTCGATAATCCAGGCGATAGGCAAATGAAACCAGATGTTGGTTCAACTCCGCCAGCACGGCCTCTGGAACCTCAACCCCAAGCAACCAGGCCAGATACCCCAGCGTGTCGCGTAACGGCAGCACCAGCCCCATTCGAGTCGCCTGCTGGACTAACCGATTCCAATCAATTGTCGAATGCTCCAGGATCACAACGGCATCAGCCAGCCAGCGAAGCGGAGGCACCGGATTCCAACGCGCTCCGTGGACACATACATGCAGAAACTGGTCTGTGGGATTGAGCACTTTGACTGGAACGCCGCCCACTTTGGCGGGTTCAGCCAGTTGCCAAAAGGGATCATCAACTTCAACTCGACAATTTTCAAAAAAGAGATTCCAGTGCAGGTCGCATTCGGTGCCATCGCTTTTTCGAAAAACCTGCGCGTGTGGTGCGCGGAAACCAGGCGTCCAGCCAGCCTGACCAAGCAGTTCAATGGCCTGATTGGCGCTCTGGCGCGGAACCAGTACATCAAAATCTCCCATTGGCCGCAAGCCGAAGTTCTCGTAATATCTTGTAATCAAAGCCGTTCCTTTTAAAACAATCGGTTCGATACCCGCCTGTTGGAACATCTTGAGAACTGGGGTCATCCCGTGCAAGAGCGTCTGATTTTTGACCCAGGTATGGCGGTGGATTCCTTTCATCACCTGCAACCAGGGATGCTCAACCCCCAACGCTTTCAAATTTTGGTAGAGCAATGGCAGCAACCGAAACGAGCCATCATCCAGCGTCTGTAAGTCAACTTTCGCACACCAGGCTTCCCAGGCAGCACGCGCTGGATCTCCTTTGAGCAAAGCAGCTTGCAACAGCAATTCCTGCTCCGGGTTGGGACGATGGGTTTTGAGGTGAGATGGAAATGGCGGCTGAGGCATGGTTTGAGGGTCCGCGGGAAGATGACAAATGACAAGGTGACAAGGTGACAAGATGACAAGATGACAAGGTGCCAAATGACAAGNNNNGGTGACAAATGACAAGGTGACAAGATGACAAGATGACAAGGTGACAAATGACAAGATAATCCCATTTTGGAATGAAGCCATCGTATCAGAGAACAGTTAAGTTATTTGATCGAATAGAGTTAGTGGACTATTGACTACGAGCTACTGACTACAAACTGGTATAACAAGGTGACGAAGTGGTCAAAAATTGACTGGCAATCAGATTGTCACCTTGTCATTTGTCACCTTGTCACCTTGTCATCTTGTCATTTGTCACCTTGTCATCTTGTCATCTTGTCATCACATCTGGACGCGACGACGGTCAAGAACGCCTTTCAGCATTTTGACATAATCACTTCGTGAATCCCGCTCGCGGAGCGTCAGGTTGGTGGTGTGCAACCGGCGGCGCATCACGACGTCATTGAGCATCAACATTTTGAGTCCAGCATCGGTCGCCCGGCTGTGCCAGTCAATAAAATCTCCCAGCTTTTGGACTGGATTCAGCAACCCAACCCGAAAAAAGGATTCGCGTTTGATCAACATTGTTCCAGGAAGGAATCCTGGCATCGGGTCTGGTGGGCACTTTAAGCGGTTTTTTACTTCATCACTGAGTTCTGGACTGACAAACTGCTGAACGTGCCCAAAGACCGCATCAAGGTCTGGATCTTGTTCAAACGCAGAGAGTTGAAGTCTCAATTTGTGTTGAGTCCACACATCATCGGCATCCAGAAATGCCAGCCAGTTACCGGTTGCCGCCAGGATTCCAGTGTTGCGAGCAGCCCCTGGCCCAGCCTGCGGTTGAGACACCAAATGTACCTGTGGAAACCCAGCCACAACCTCAGGACTGCGATCAGTTGAACCATCATCAACCACAATGATTTCAAGCGGTTGATATGCTTGATCAAGCACGCTTTGGATAGCTTCGACCAGATAGCCTTCACCGTTATAAACCGGAATGACCACGCTGATGAGTGACGGATTTGGTTTGAGAAGTGAAGGAATTTCAGTCATGTCGTTTGCGAAGAATTGAGCGACGAAGTGCGGCGAGCATATTCTGGTTATTTTCGGTCGTGGTGAGCGAAAGGTTGGTTGAATGAATCCGCTTGTGAAGCAACACTTGAGGAATCACTGCTTTGGCAAGCCCCAAATCAGAAACGCGCGCAAACCAGTCAAGATCTTCTCCGGTTGAAAGCGCGGTGTCAAACAAACCTACGTGCGCAAACACTTTTGGTCGAACCATCAGGGTTTCCATAATCTGGCCCACCTGATCACCTACCAGCCACGACTTGCGAAAACCCGGCGGCGGCGACTCACCCGGCTCAAGGAAAAATCTCATATGGGTGAGTGAAAAGTCCACTTCTGGATGATCAACCATAAACGTGACCTGAGTTTCCAGCTTGTCAGGTGTCCATAAGTCATCGTGTGACAAAAAGGCAATCAATTCTCCTCGGGCCAATTGGATCCCGCAATTGTAGGCATCACCAATTCCCTTCCCAGCCTGCAAATGGTATCTGACCTGGGAGAAAGAGCGGGCAATGTCAGCCGTCCGGTCGGTTGAGCGACCATCAATCACCAGTATCTCAAATGGGTCAAGCGTTTGTTTTCTAATACTTTGCAATGCCTGCTCCAGAAATCGCTCACCATTTCTGACAGCCACGATGACGCTCACAGGTGGATAATTCATGTGGGTGCTCCAAATGTGAATTATGAATTATGAATTATGAATTATGAATCCTTCCCAGAAGGGATCAATATTGCCCATGTGACATGATATTGCTGGGTTCCTTGTTCATCGCACAGTGTGGTCAAAGTCGAAATTTCATAATTCATAATTCATAACTCATACTTTGTTCTACGGCGGCGATCCAGCGAACGCTTGACCGCCATCAGTAAATACCGGTCCCGAGCAGCTTTATCACTGGTTAGATTCGTGTCGTGAATCCGGTAAAAGAGTGAAATTTCCGAATGATTGACAAGTTTGACATCAGCTTCTCGGGCACGAACCAGCCAGTCCACATCTTCACTGTGCCGCAATTCAGGATCAAACCTCCCGACTCGATCAAAAACTGACCGGCGAATCAGCATGCTTCCGACGTTGACCGACGCCCAGGGCTCGGAAAATGGTTCAAAGCGACGTGAGGTAGCATCCATCAACCGCCAGAGTTGAACCTGCCCGACAACAATTTCAGTCTCTGGGTTTGCATCAAGCACTGAAAGCTGAGTTTGGAGCTTGTCGGGCGGCCAGACATCATCCGCATCCAGAAAACCAATCACCGTTCCCTGAGCGGCATTGATTCCAGTATTGCGGGCAGTGGCTGGACCGCTGTTTGGTTGCTGAATCAATCGGACTCCAGCAAATGACTGCGCAATCGCCGCTGAATCATCGGTTGAACCATCGTCCACAACAATGATTTCAAAGGGTTTAATGCTTTGAGATTGAAGACTGGTCAGCGCTTCGGCCAGATATGGTGCAGCGTTGTACATCGGTACAATAACACTTACCGTGAATTGATCTTGCGGCATATCCACAAACAGGAGTCTTTCAGTTGGGAGATTCAGGGTGCAAAGTTGAAAAATTTAGACGAGATAGCGCATGCTGGGAAGTGAAAAGTTCATCAATAAAGGTTATTACGATTTATGATATACTGATCCTTCTTTAAAAAGGAGGCTCAAAGATGGGAAACTTAAGATACAGCGAAATCAAGAAGAACCCAATCAAGGTATTGGATTGGACAAGCTTACTGCCGGAGGAATT
>JACQXX010000061.1 GCA_016208495.1 Acidobacteriota bacterium
AAATTCCTCCGGCAGTAAGCTTGTCCAATCCAATACCTTGATTGGGTTCTTCTTGATTTCGCTGTATCTTAAGTTTCCCATCTTTGAGCCTCCTTTTTAAAGAAGGATCAGTATATCATAAATCGTAATAACCTTTATTGCATTTTCTGGAAGACCGAGAAAAGCTTTTTTTAAAAAGGAATAGCTTCAATAAATATTTGGGAAAACCAATTATATTTTTCCTGATCCGTTTATGCTATTTCCGGGAGAAAGTAACAATAGGCACAAGTTAGGCAAATACAAAAAGGACCTGACGAGTGCAGATCCAACCCGCCTGAAGGCGGAACTCTAAACTTGACCACTCATTTTGGTTCTTCAATCAGTTCCCGTGACCAGAATACAAGTCTCTTATTAATTGAAAAATTCGGTCGTGGGTTCAACCTTCGAATAAACATCCTCAAGTTTCAGTTCACAGTTGATGGCCCCGATGGTGATGACGTCGCCGGCTTCGTGGCTTTCGGAGTAGGTCCAAAATTTGCTGTCAGCCTGCCGGGCGTACTGTTCGACGCGTTGAGCATTTTGCGCCACCAGCACATAAGTCTGTAACGAAGCGATCTTTTGGTACTGCTCAAACTTTCTACCGCGATCATAGGCTTCGGTTGAATCAGAGAGAACTTCGATAATCACCAGCGGGTTGAGCAGGGTGTCTTCTGTGTCGTCAAGAAACTGCTCTGTTCCACACGTGATCACAATGTCTGGATAGGTGTAGAGTCCTGCATTCGGAATTAATATCCGCATGTCGTTGGAATACACGTTACAGGGCCGATCCCGCAACTGTTGATCAAGCCTGGCCACCAGATTTGTTACGATTCGGTTATGATGGCGGCTGGTACCTGCCATCGCAAACATCTCGCCTCGATAAAATTCACTTCTGAACTCAGCCCGACGCTCAATGGCAAGGTATTCGGCTTCGGTCAGTTGGTGTTTGGGGGTTGATGACATAGTTCAACTTCCGAGGGTGTCAGGTTCTTCAATCAGTTCGCGTGACCAGAACACCAGATCCGTCACCGCCGGCGTGCCGCCAATCGCTTTGATCCGCGAGGCAATCTGGCCCCGGTGATACCACGAATGCCCAAAAAGCTGCGCCAGGATGTCTTCGACCGTATTCCGGAAGCGTTTGCCGTCCAAACTCTGGTATTCAAAGGTCTTCACCAGGTCGTCATCGGTTACTGAGTTCAGGTAATCAGACCACGCCGCGTGCATGGCTTCGAACTGGGCGGGAAGTTCGTCAAGCGTCACGGTTTTGGGGACAACCACGGGCTTTTCGGCAAGTCCTCCCAGCCGATAGAGCCACAGTCTCCGGGCAAAAACCATGTGCCCCATCAGGTTCAGCGCCTGTTGAAACGCTTCAGCCGAGCGCGATGCCGCCGGAACGGTTTCAAGCGAAGCCAGCACGCGGGTGTGGCTGTCCTGTTCATACTCAAACCAGCGGCGAAAGTGGGAAATCAAAATTTCGGTCATACATTCGATTTGGAGGATTGGTGTTTGATAACTGTCCGGTGGCTGAATCTACCATGGTTTCCTATTGTCAAGGCAACCCAATCAGGTCTTAGAGACTGTTTGGAAATTCAGGATTTCAGTCAGCGAGGCTGGCCCCAGGCTCATTTCTTTGAGATAAATTCAGTGGTTTTGAGCGCCGCATCTTTGGCACTCGCCACACTGGCATCAACCAGCAGTCCTTCCGAACCGACCCAATCTCCGGCCAGAAACAATCCTGGAATCTCTGAAACCACTGTTTGGGGGCGATCCCCAAGTCCCAAACTGGTTGGCCTTGGGTTGCTATTCGCGACGGTCATTTCTGGCAAAAATCGCTGGTGGACAATCACTTCGCGCCAGCCCGGCTGGACCAGATCCAACACGTGTTCCAGTTCGGCGCGCACTGTGGCGGATGAATCATTCGCATTGGTTGGAAGGTATTTGGCGACATGGATCAACCCTCCACCAACCGGACCCAGTTTGGCGGCTGCCGAATGAACCGAAAAATACCAGGGCTGGTCAATCCCCAACGCAAAATTGGTCTTAGGTTTTGGCACCCGGCTTAAAGCCAGATCAAGGCAGGCAACTTTGATTGGCGTGATCTGTGCTGCCCAGCGGCCAAAGGCTGATTGATGACTGTCTTCGACCAGATCCAGTGCAACTTTCGGAGGTACTGCCAGAATCACGGCGGCTGCCGAAAGCCGTTCACCGTTGACCAGTCGAACCCCACAAACGGTCCCCTGTTCACCACGGATAACAGATTGCACCTGAGCACTGGTGCGAATTTCAACTCCGGCCTGGGTCGCCATTTCACACAGGCGGTTGACCATTGATTGCCAGCCGTTGTGCAAATACAAGACGTTTTGTTTTACGCCCTGTTTCATTTGGGCCAGGGCCACTCCGGCACTGGTTTGCTCTGGAGCATTGGAATAGGTCGAGAGTCGCAGTAGTGCCTTGAGATATTCGCGCATAGTGGCGTGTTTGAAATGCTGATCAACCCAGGTTTGAATCGAGGTTCCCATCAGCCGTTTGGTGTTGATTCGTTCCAATCCGGCCAGAAATCGAATGGCTTCAAACTTTTCTGGCAGGCTCAGCATTCCGGTTGTGAACATTGACACCGGGCTGGCTGGAAGTTGAAAAACCTGGTCTTTCAAAATTGCAACTGACCCGGCGTAAGCTGGAATTCCACCCTCAAGCGGGACGCCAAGTTCAGTCAGAATGCGAAAGGCTGCTCCGCCGAGGCCCACCGCGTGTGGTCCAATATTCAAAGAGAAGCCATGTTTGGTTTGGGTTTGAGCCAGTCCGCCAGGATGTTGCGACCGTTCGAGCACAATCACTTTTTGATTCTGACGGGCCAAAAAAACGGCGGCGGTCAATCCGGCCATGCCTCCGCCAACCACGATGATTGATTGATCTGAATTTGAATGTGTCACAGGGCAACCTCATTTCAATTATTTAGGGTTCGGGGTTCGGGGTTCGGGGTTCGGGGTTCGGGGTTCGGGGTTCGGGGTTCGGGGTTCGGGGTTCGGGGTTTTCGAAGCCAGGCATCAGGCTTTCTTCATTCTTCCCTGGACACGATTGAGCCATTCAAAAGGTTACAGCCGGTGAAAAAATTCAGAAAAAAAGAGGGACGCCGTTTCCAGCGTCCCTCTTCTTCAGCCTGATTTCTTCAGCCTGACGGTTTCTCAAGCAGGTTTTTCCTTTGACCGACGGATAAACCGGATGATCTCACCCACCCACAACACAACCGATGTGGAGCCGATAATGATGGCCCAGTGATCAGCCCGGAGTGGTGTCGTGTTAAAAACGTCTCCGCCAATTTGGACCATGATGATCTGGCCGATCAAAATTGACCCGGCGATCAAGAGGAATGACCTGTTTTCAGCCAGGTTGTGAAAAGTCGAGAAGTTATGACCTAAACATTTGGCGTTAAACAGGTTCCAGAATTGAAGAAACACAAACACCGAGAAAAACACCGACAGTTTGTAGCGGTCGTTGTCAATTGGTCCTCCTTGTTGGAGGTAGATCAGGAAGCCAACCAGAAAGACCAGAAAGAACCCGCCGACGCCAAAAATGGACCTCGCCATGGCCGGCGTGACGATAAAAGCGTCCGCTTTGCGGGGAGGCCGGTTCATCACACTTTGATGAGGTGGTTCGGTGGCCAGTGCCAGTGCGGCAAAGGTATCCATAATCAGGTTGACCCACAGCATCTGGGTAACCGTGAGCGGCAATTTGACGCCGATGAACGGTCCCAAGAGTGCCACGCCGAGCGCCACGACGTTGATCGTCAACTGAAACAGGATGAATCGTTGAATGTTTTCATAGAGCGAGCGTCCCCACATCACGGCATTGACGATACTTCGGAATGAATCGTCAAGCAGGATGATATCGCTGGCTTCTTTGGCTACGGCTGTTCCGGCTTTTCCCATCGCCAACCCGACGTTGGCATAGTTGAGCGCCGGAGCGTCATTGGTCCCGTCCCCTGTTACTGCCACCACATTGCCGTCTTCTTGCAGGAGTTTTACCATCCGCAGTTTGTCAAGTGGACGTGCTCGGGAGAGAACTTTGAGTGTGCGCAGTGATTTTTTCGCTTCTTCGTCGCTCAATTTACCAAACTCGGGGCCCGTCAGCAGGTGATCATCGGTATCAGTTGAATCCCACAGACCAATCTGGCGGGCAATTTCCTTGGCGGTTTCTTTGTTGTCGCCGGTGACGATTTTGACACCGATTTGAGCCACCCGGCACGCGGCAATGGCTGGCGGAACTTCGGGACGAATTGGGTCGGCAATGGCTGCAAATCCCAACCAAACCATATTGCGAGCAACATTTTCGATTTTATCTTCTGGATCTTTTGGCGGAGATTCGAGGTAGGCAAACCCAAGGGTGCGCATGCCGCGAGCCTGATAATCCTTTAACTCTTTGTGAATAGTGGTTTTTTCAGCTTCAGTCAGCGGTTGCAGCCCCTGAGCGGTCAGCATCTGGCTACAACGATCCATTACAATTTCCGGAGCGCCTTTGATATGCAGGATTTGCTTACCGCTAAATGACGTTCCGAGCGTGCCCATGAATTTGCGTTCGGTCGAAAATGTCAATTGATGGTCAATTGGAAACTGGGCCCGTTTTTCATTGTAATCAACCCCGGCTTCATCAACCCACAGAAGCAACGCCCCTTCGGTCGGATTCCCAAGCGCTTTGGGTTTTTCACCTGGTTTTTTGCTCAAATTGGCCGTGGAGTTGACCGAAATTGATTCCGCGATCAGTTTTTCCAAATCAGTGGAAAGTGAACTCGACAGGAGTTTGTTTGAAAAGGCGGGGAAGCGCATTTCAAACACGCGCATTTCATTCATGGTGAGCGTTCCGGTCTTATCAGAACAAATCACCGTTGCGGCACCAATCGTTTCACAGGCGTGCATCCGGCGCACCAGATTATTTTCACGAGTCATCTTCTTCATGCTGTAGGCCAGACTGAGCGTCACGCTCATCGCCAGACCTTCGGGCACCGCCACCACGATGATGGTCACGGCAATCATGAAGTATTTGATCAGCTCTTTGGTGACGTGGGGTTCAAACCACAGTTTCGGATCCTGCGGGATGAGATTGGCCCCAAAGGCAATTCCGGCCACCACGGCAAAAAACAAAATTCCGCCGCCAACCGTTTTGGCCCAGCCGCCAATGCCTTCATCTTCAAGCCATTCCGGAGCTTCGGCTTCGCTGCCGGCCAGTTCCAACCCGTCATAAAAAATCGGCAGCCAAACCTTTGCCAGGGCAATGAGCACCGCCACGACCAGGATGCCCATAAATATCCATTGATTTTGGGCCAGTTTCAGATCGCCGGTGATGACCCCGCGTGCGGTCAACGCGGTATAGGTCAGCGCGGCAATGCCAAACCCAACGACGCCGATGACCTTGCTCAACCCTTCAAGTTGTCTATTGAGTGGGGTTTCTTCACCGGTTTCTTCGGCGGCAGCCCGTGCGGTCTGGCCGATTTCGGTGCCGTCACCCACGGCTGCAATTTCGACGATGCCGTGTCCATCCGAAGCAAAAGTCCCGCGCAGGACTTTATCGCGTGGATAGGCGCCTTCGTGGTGGCTGGTATATTTGACCAGATCTTCAGTCGCGACTTTTGAAGCCGGGACCGATTCCCCAGTCAATCGTGATTCATCAATTTGGAGCGAAACGGCTTCAATCAACCGCCCGTCAGCCGGGGTTTCTTCACCGGCTTCGAGCAGGACCAGATCCCCAACCACAATTTCCTTGCGGGGAACGGTTGTGTACGCCCCATCCCGGATAACCTTGACCGGAACGTCATCGCTGACCTGATTGAGGATGTCAAATTCCTTGTTGGCCTGATATTCATTGAGGAAGGCCAGGACGGTGGCGAGCAAAATGGCCACCACGATGCCAATGCCTTCCAGGTATTCACCCTCGGCAATTCCAACACCGATGGCGATGACCGCCGCAATGATAAGGATGCGGATCACTGGATCATCAAACTTTTCCAAAAAAAGTTTCCACCACGGATCACGCTCAGGTGGAGTCAGTACGTTAATGCCGTGTTTCTGCCGGCTGGCTTCAACCTCGGCAGAAGTCAGTCCTCGATATCCTGTGCTTCGTGCGGTTGTTGTTTCACTCATAGTTTTCCTAAATGTGGAGCTCAAGATGGTTCGTTCAAGTTGGGTATTGTATTGAAATGGGAGGAGATTGCGACCCAGGGTTGCAATTGGGGCCGCAAAACGAACAAACTCTGCCTGTTTTATGCTCAATTTTCCGAGAATTCCTGGCCTGTTGGTTACCTCTGCTCTTCATTTTTTAAGGAGAATTTTCATTTATGGAATCCGTTGGCACGCCTTCAAAACGGGCTGGAGCTAAACGTAAGTCCAATAAAATCAAGCCGTTTGCTGCTTCTGATACAACGTTTATGGAGTTGTTTGAATTAGCACCGGATGCAATTTTGATTGTCAACGATCAGGGCCAAATCGTCCTGGTCAATTCACAGACGGAAAAACTGTTTGGGTATACTCGTGAAGAACTGGTTGGAAAAACGATTGAATTGCTGGTGGCTGACAGGTATCGCACAAATCACCTGGGGCACCGGGAACGATATTCAGCCAACCCCCATACCCGCCCGATGGGAAGTGGCCGGGATTTGCTGGCGCGAAGAAAAGATGGAACTGAATTCCCGGTTGAAATTAGTTTAAGTCCACTCAGAGCCCAAGATGGAATGTATGTGACGAGCATAATACGGGATATTTCAGAACGTAAAGAGGCTGAGCGGCAAATCCATAAGTTAAATCAAGAGCTTGAGCAGCGGGTGATCGAACGCACCGCTGAGCTGGCCCGCTCAAACGCTGAATTGGAACAGTTTGCTTACATTGCCTCGCATGACCTTCAGGAACCATTGCGGATGGTCGCCAGTTATACCCAACTGCTGGCCAAACGGTATCGGGGCAAACTGGATCAAGATGCCGACGAATTTATCAATTTTGCTGTGGATGGCGCGGTGCGGATGCAAAAGCTCATCAATGACCTGCTGGCCTATTCACGAGTCAAAACACGCGGCAAAGAATTTACCGTAACCAATCTTGAGGAAGTCCTGGACCGGGTGCTGCTCAGTTTGCGGTTGCTCATTGAGGAAACCGAGGCGGAAATTACCCACGATCCGCTTCCAACCGTGATGGCCGATGCCTTGCAAATGGGACAGATTTTCCAAAATCTGATTGGGAATGCCCTCAAATTTCATGGCGAAAAGCCGCCCCGAATTCATATTTCCGCCCGTCAGGAAGGGAAAGAATGGATTTTTTCGTTCCGTGATTGGGGCATCGGGCTTGAACCACAATATGCTGAGAAAATTTTTGTTATTTTTCAACGCCTGCACAATACTGCTGAATACCCCGGCAGCGGAATCGGCCTGGCAATCTGCAAACGCATTGTCGAGCGCCACTGGGGACGCATCTGGGTGGAGTCAGAGTTTGGAAACGGTTCGACCTTCTATTTCACGCTTCCCACTGATCCACAATCAGGGAAGGTGATTGCTTGAAATTGGTAGTTAGAAAGTTATAGAAAAGAAGTAGCCGTTTTCCTTGCCCTTTTGCTGGCTGTATTTTGAAATCCGGAAGAAATAATAGCCTCAAACCTATGGAGAACAATGAACATATGGAACACAGGGAATTTGGAAGACCAATTGAAATCCTGCTGGTCGAAGACAACCCAGGAGATGTCCGCCTCACACTCGAAGCCCTCAAGGAAGCCAAAGTCAAAAACACGTTGCGGGTCGCCCGCGATGGAGTTGAAGCCCTGGCCCTGCTCCGCCAGGAAGGACAATTTGCGAATGCCTGTATTCCTGACTTGATTTTGCTGGATCTCAATCTCCCCAAAAAAGACGGACGAGAAGTCCTGGCGGAAATCAAAAAGGATAATCGGTTGCGAAGCATTCCGGTCGTGGTGTTAACCACCTCAGACGCCGAGCAGGATATTTTGAGAAGCTATGACCTTCACGCCAATTGTTATGTCACAAAACCAGTTGACCTTGATCAATTTATTCAGGTCGTTGAATCAATTGAAGGGTTTTGGCTCAGTATTGTGAAATTGCCGTCATTGTAAAGGGAGCGGTTTGTGAAGATTGAAACCATTCAGGTTTTATTGATCGAAGATCACCCAGGTGACGCGCGACTGGTTCGTGAAATGCTGGCCGAGGCCAAAGACATTGTGTTTAGTGTTACCTCTGTCCGGCTGCTTTCCGAAGGTGTCACGATCCTGAAGCAGACAAAGGTGGATGTGGTTTTGCTTGACCTTTCGTTGCCGGATAGCAACGGCCTGGCGACGTTTGAAAGTATTCAGGATCAATTCCCTGAAACGCCGATGGTCTTGCTGACCGGATTTGAAGATGTTTCGGTGGCTATTCATGCGTTGAATCTCGGAGCCCAGGATTATCTGGTCAAAGGGCAGGTGGATGGCAGTTTGCTGGAGCGGTCCCTCCGGTATGCCATTGAACGTAAACGTGTTGAGGAAGCTTTAAAGCGGAGCGAGCGCCGCCTTCGATCAATGGTCGAGAATTTGCCCGCAGGCGCTGTGTATCGTGACGGCGACTCAATTTTCTTTAACAAAGCGGTTGAAAAAATCACCGGCTATCAGCCATCGGAAATCACCACGATTTCAGACTGGTTTTCCTTGCTCTATGGTACTGAAGGCAACCGGTTTTTTGCTGAATATGAAGCGGATCGGGCGACTCAGTTTGCCGATTCCCGGATCCAGGCGATTATGCGCAAGGATGGACAGGTTCGGTTTGTTGAGTTTGCCGGTTACAGCTATGAGCAGGGTGAGGTCTGGCTGTTATATGACATTACCGAACGGCTGCAAGCCGAACAGCTTATCCGTGAACAGGCCACCCTGTTGAATCAGTCACAGGATGCCATTTGGGTGCTTGACCGGGAGAATCGGGTTCAGTTTTGGAATCAAGGTGCTGAGCAGTTGTTTGAATGGAAAGCGGCGGAAGTGATGGGAAAGCCATTGGAAGCTGTTTTTCATGATTGCTGCCAGACCGAGCTGGTCGTTATCCAGAAGGAAATTGCGGAAAAAGGTGGCTGGCGTGGTGAATTGCATATGGCAACCAAGTCAGGAAGGGAACTGATTGTCGAAAGTCGCTGGACAGTTTCCTACGACAGTCAAGGCCGGCCCCAATCCAAACTCACGGTCAATACCGACATTTCCGACAAAAAGCGGCTTGAGAACGAATTTATGCGGGCGACCCAGCTTTCGTTAATTGGCGAGCTGGCTGCGGGCCTCGCCCACGAAATCAAGAACCCACTGGCTGGGATTCAAGGTGCGGTGGATATTTTGATTCGGCGGCGGTCACAAGGGGATCCGGAACGGACGGCGCTTGAAGCCGTTCGCCGCGAAGTCGGTCGAATTGATGGAACGGTTCGTGAATTGCTCAATCGGGCCCGGCCTCGGGCACTGACCCAGACCCCAACCTTGCTCAATGAAATAGTCCGTCACGCCGTGGTTCTCTCCAGACATCAAGCAACCGTGGGACCAAATGCCGACCGTCGGATTTCAGTTGACCTGGAATTGCCAACCGATCCAATCGTTGCCTCAATTGATACCGCCCAAATGGAGGATGCAATTCTCAACCTGATCCTGAATGCGCTGGATGCGGTTGGTGATCGTGGGCAAATTACCGTTCGGCTCAAGCTGGTAAAACCTGATTCCCCAAACCATCCACTCGAAGCGGTGATCGAAGTCGAAGACAATGGTCGGGGAATTGCCGAACAGGATTTGGCCAAGATTTTTCACCCGTTTTACACCACTTCTCCTCGTGGAACTGGCCTGGGTCTCCCCGCCGTCCGCCGGATTGCCCGCGCCCACGGTGGTCAGGTTGATGTGAAATCAGAAATTGCCAAAGGCTCGACGTTTACGTTGCGCATCCCACTTGGCCAGAAGTGACAAGGTGACAAGGTGACAGGGTGACAAGATGACAAGGTGACAGGGTGACAGGGTGACAAGGTGACAAGGTGACAAGGTGACAGGGTGACAGGGTGACAGGGTGACAGGTGACAGGGTGAAGTTTTCTCACTCTTCTGGATTGACTACTCGCTACTCGCTATTTCGCTATTTCGCTCATCAGGCGTGGAAGCACAAAATGGAAGGTGCTGCCCTGACCCGGACCAGCCGATTCGGCCCAGATTCGGCCCTGGTGGGCTTCGATATAGGCTTTCGCGATTGAAAGCCCCAGTCCCGTCCCGCGGGCTGAAAACTCATACTGGCCGGAAGTGTGCGAAGTCGCGTCCCGGCTTGTATAAAAGCGGTCAAAAATTCGTTGAATTTCGCTGTGCTCAATTCCAATGCCGGTGTCTTTGATACTGAACTGAACTTCAGCGTCTGTCGCGGTGACCTGAATGTGGATCACGTTGCCGTCATAGGTAAACTTTATGGCATTCTGAATCAGGCTCAGTAACACAATTTTGAGTTTTTCCCGATCTGCGGTGACCTCACACCTGGAATCTCCGGTCAGGTGAAGTGTTTGGTGACGTTTTTCAACAAAGGAAGCCAGATCTTCGATGGAATCCTGGGTAAGTTGAGCCAGATCAACCAGTTCCAGTTTGAGCGCCAGGATTCCCTCATTCACTTTCAACATTTGCAGGATATCGTCAAAGCTCGTTGTCAGCCGCGAGACCATTCGCTGGCACGACGCCAGCGAACGCTTTTGAGCCGTTGTCAGCGGCCCCAGTGTGCCTTCGGCCAGGGCTTCGTTATAGCCTTTGAGCACGGTGAGCGGCGTTCGCATCTCGTGGGACGTCACCATCATAAAATTGTTTTTCATCTGGTTGAGTTCCTGGAGCCGGCGGGTGACTTCGAGTTCATTTTGATAGAGCCGTTCCAGTTCGAGCACTGATTTGGTGATCGTTTCGTTTTTCTCCTCCAGTTCAAGATTTTTGGTTTCAAGTTCGCCGTGGAGCGCCGCGTTTTCAATTGCCACGGCTGCCTGATGGGCCAGGGATTCCAGGATTTCAACATCGGTTTCAGAAAAAAGCGGGCGACCTTCGCGATGGCGAACCAGCACCACGCCTCCGATTCGCCCTGACCTCATTACAATCGGCACGCCAATGAACCCGCGCACTTCATACCGTTTCACAAGTTCCGGGTAGGCAATTTGATCTGAAGTTTGGGCATCGTGGATGATGGCGGGCTTTCCTTGAAGCACAATTTGGCCGGTGACACCTTCGCCAAGCGGGAATGAAACCGGCTGACTGTCCCACTTTCCGTTGGTCCAGACCCGGCTAAAGACGATGTGTGAATTCTGAACCAGCCCAATGCCGCAAGGATCACCATCCACCAGGCGGGCGCCTTCGGTGGCAAGTTGTTGGAGCACGTAATCAATTTCCAGTTCGGAATTGATGGTGCGCGTGCTTTGTAGCAACCGGCGCAGGTAAGCAATGCGTTCTTCCTGACGGCGTTTGACCACGCGAATCCGCCACGCATAACCCACATAAATACTTCCGCCCAACAGCCCGAGATAGATCAAAAGTGCCCACCACGTGCGCCAGGGAGCGGGTTTGATTCGAAATGACAGTTGCAGCGGCGCCGTGACATTTCCGGCATAATCGCGGGCGATGACCTGAAAGGTATATCGTCCGGCGGGCAGATTGGTGTATTCGCGGGTGGCTTTGGCGGTCCAGGGAGTTGGTGCATTGTCAAAGCCGACAAGCTGGGTTTGATAGCGGGTGTCTGATTCCCGAAAATAGCTCAGGAGCGCAAACTCAAACAGGAGATTGTTTTCATTGTAGCTCAACTCTGGCTGATGATCCTGATCGCCTTTTGACAGAGCTTGACGGTTTAGAATATGAGTTGGCGCCGGTTCACTGTTGATTAGAAGTTGTTCAAGGTACAAAGGTTTCGGAGTCCGATCAGAAATTTCAGTGACCGGGTTAAAAACAGCGGCCCCGCGAACGGTTCCGACCCAAACCTGTCCGGCTGCATCCATAAACGAAGCACCGCTATTGCACTCATTTCCTGGAAGCCCGTCCTCACTGGTAAACGTGTAGGTTTCAAACTGCGATGGATTTTCCGAGGTTGGTTGGCGGGGGATCAATCGGCAGATTCCTTTATTCGTAAAAAGGTAAATACGTTTTTGAGTATCTGCCTGAATTTGATACACCACATTGTTGGGAAGCGCTGGAAGGGTTGTATCCGAAAGTCCAAACCAGGAGCGATCTGGCCAGTCAAGGCAGGTCCGGGTCACCCCACCGCCATCGGTGCCAACCCACAGCCAGCGCTTCCCATCCGGTGCCGGAACCACCAGCGTGCAATAGACATTGTTGTTCGGCAAGCCCTGGGTTTGATCAATGACTTCAAACTGTTCATTGACCAATCGAACCAGTCCGCCACCGGCGGTTCCAATCCAGATTTCAGGAGTACCATCGGGGAGCGTCGTTTGATACAGCGACCGGACAATGTTGAGTGTGGCTTTTGTCTGAAAGGGAACGGTTACCCATTTGGAATTCTCCCACCGGGCCAACCCACCAGCCGTTCCGGCCCACAAGGTTCGCTTTCCATCCGGGTACAGAGTTTCAAGCAAACAATAGACGGTTAAATGTGGCAACCCTGATTCCAACCCCATGGCTGTCCACCGACCATTTTGGAAACAGGCAATCCCTCCCCCACCAGTTCCAGCCCAAAGTTGAGGGTTTTGATTGGTGTCTTTGGTTTCAAGCAGGCATAAGACGACATTGTGCGGCAGTCCATTTTGGGTGTTGAACACCTCCCACTTTCCTTGATCAAAATGGGCCAGTCCTCCACCCGACGTTCCAATCCACGCCGAGTCTGATCCACCAGACTTTCCAGGTGAAACCAGGACTGAAAACACATTGTTGTCAGGCAAACCGGATCGGTCGTCGAGGACCTGCCACTGATTGTTGGTTACCCGGCAGAGTCCGCCGCCATCGGTCCCAATCCACAGGGTGTGAATGCCCTCAGGTGAAACGGTTTCGAGAAAACACACCACGACATTGCTCGGAAATCCCGAGCGGGTATCAAATGTTTGCCAGGAATTGTCTTTGAGACAGGCGGCCCCGCTCCCAGAAGTTCCAATCCAGAGAGAACGGGTTCCTTCAGGTGAAACTGTCTCCAGCAGGGTTCGAATGGTGTTGGACGGTAACCCATCACTGGTTGTGAAAACACTCCAGTGATTCTCCTGAAATCGAGCCAGACCACCGCTGGTTGCCACCCACAGGACTTTTTTCCCCGTTGAATCAGTGGTTTCGACAATTTTGGATACCGTGTTATGGGGTAATCCAGAGGCGTCATTGACCGTTGTCCAGGTTCCATTGGCTTCGAGCCAGGCCAGCCCACCACTCGTTCCCACGCAAATGGTTTTCTGCCCGGTGCTGAGGGTAATTTCGGTCAGGGTTAAAATCGTGTTGTGGGGCAATCCGGTTGATTTTGAATGGAAGGTCGGCTGACCGTTTTCAAAAGATACCAGTCCCTCCCGCGTTCCAGCCCAAATGACTGGTTTTCCATTTCGACTGGTTTCGAGCAAACACCGAACCTGTGAATTTGGCAATCCAGTCCCGGTATCAATTGTCTTCCAGACGCCGTTGGAAAGTTGAGACAGCCCTCCGGCATTGGTCCCAAACCACAAACTCCCATCCGACGCGGCCAGGACAGCTCGGACGTAGTTTGAGACTGTCCGATTGGGCATATTGACCAGCGTCCAGGTTCGTCCGTTGTAATAGGCCGCTCCATCCTGTGTTCCCGCCCAGAGATACCCTTTGCGATCAACCGCCAGCGACATGATGGAATTTTGCGGCAATCCGTCACGATCTGTGTAGTTATAAAAAACGGGCCGTGGAGAAAATGGTAATCCCAAAAGGCGTGAGCGGCTTTGTTCAACCGCTGAATTTTGGTCAGGTGACTTTTGATGGGTTGGAAGCGGGGAAATCAGTTGAGTTCGTTTGGTGCCCGGTGGCACACCTCGACCTGACTTTGACGAGGATGTCAGGCCAATCCCAGCCATCAAACTGAGCAGCAAAACACAACCGATGGAAACAAGTCGAAGCGGCATGGCACAGAGGTGGGACAGGTTTGGACTTGGGCCGGCAGGGGGAAGCCACGAAATCTGATTATGAATGAGAAGTGGGGAATTATGAAAGAATGAAACGGTTCAGCAATTAACTCCGTTGCGGAAAGGTCGGGCTCCGCCCGGATGGGCGACGGAAAGTAGCCGGTGGTTTGCCGCTTTGGGCATACCACCGGATCCGTGCCCATCCCGCTCGCGCCCGGATGGGCGCTGGAAGGGATCGATGGCAAGATTCCAGTGAAAATTCCGGAGTCTTTGGGGGATTGATCCAGCGCCCATCCGGGCGCAAACTATTCGCGGCTTGCCTTCTTCCGGTGGGTGCGCCTCAAAGCAGGCTGCCCACCAGCTACTTTCCATCGCCCTGCGGGCGGGGGTTGTCAAGTTCAAGTGACCTTTCCGCAACGGAGCAGCGATTAAGCTTTCACTTGCCCACTAACATGATTCTGACTAAAGGGGCTCTACAATGAGGTTTTCTCATCAGGCACGGAAATTTCTCGCCGGAATGATCCTGGTTGGAATGTGCGGCTGGTCAACTGTTCCAGCTCTTTCCCAAACAAACTCCGCAAAGCCACAAAAGATCAAAAAGAAAAAGGCTGTTTCGCCAGACGAATATTCTGATTCCGAAACAGACCGTGCTTTTCAACTTGAAAAAGATGCTGATTTGGTGGTGGGGTTAGAAGGGCACTGGATTTGGGTAATTCAGCCAGGAAAACCACCTAAAAAGGCAATGAATGAAGAGTACCTCATTGCCGCCTTGCCATTTCTGGATTTGAAAAAGAAAGATCTGGTTGTGGTTGTTTTTGGGAAACTATTCAACGGCCAATACCTTAGAGTTGAAAGAGGTGATGTTATGGACCAATTAGAGAAAGCTTTTCTGGAGAATGGCTTCAAAAAAATTGTCTTTCAACAGGGAACGGCTACGGGAAGGCCAATCTTGCGGGAAACCGAGCGGAAGCCATGAAAATTTCCTTTCTTTCTGGCAAGATGCGAAAACTTTCAAAACCTGCAAACCTACTTCTAAAGGAATCAACACCGCATGACCGCTCCATTTCGCAAAAGTTTTCTGGCTGGCTGGGGAGACATGGACTTTAACGCTCATATGCGCAACACCTCGTATCTTGACCGTTCGGGCGACGTCCGAATGATGTACTTTCAGGAACACGGTTTTCCGATGAGCGAATTTGCCCGGTTGCGGATTGGCCCGGTGATTCTGCGTGATGAAATTGAATACTTCCGTGAACTTCATCTCCTTGATCCGTTTGAAGTTACCCTGACACTCTCGGCCCTGACATCAGATGCGTCGCGATTTCGGCTCCGGAATGAGTTTTTTCGTCAAGATGGAAAAATGTGCGCTCGGGTCACCAGCCACGGCGGGTGGCTGGATCTCGCAACCCGGAAATTGACCATTCCGCCAGCCGAATTGATTGAAGCTATTCGGGCGATTGCCCGCAGTGAAGATTTTGCCGAAATCTAGTACTTGCTGTTCTTTTAGCCCATTGAACCCCAGGCTCGAAACGATTTTCTGGAAAATTATAAATTACTGTGTTATAGGATTGTGCTATCCGTGATGCAACTCCGCACACCTTCACTTTTTGAGGAAATCCTATGCCACATTTTTTCCAGGTAACTCCGCGTGTTCCAGTAACGGACCTTCGGCGCACCATTGATTTTTATACCCAAATCCTTGGTTTTACTGAAGATGTTGTCTGGCCTGAAGATCAACCCACCTTCTGCATTCTCGCTCGCGATACCGTCAGTCTTGGCTTTTTTGTGCCGGATGGCTGCCGCACGGACGCCAAACAAGGCACATGTGATTTGTATATCGAAGTTGACGGCGCGCGGGAACTCCACATCGAACTCAAAGACAAACTCACGATTGAATGGGGGCCAGAGGTCTATTCCTATGGTCGCCGGGAATTTGCTTTCCGGGATCCAGACGGTTACCTGATTATCTTGACCGAAGAAACCGACGACCCCCCAACGTGTCAGGTGGACTGAAAACCAGGGCTGGAGGGCTTGGGGCAACGAAAGGGATGAGGGATGAAGGATGAGGGATGAAAGAAACCCAGTTCTTCAGCCCTCAGTCTTCAGCCCAATGTTTTCAGTCCTATCTTCAAACCAGTGGGAAGTTAAACGACTGGGCCGATATCCGTTTACCAAGGAAAAATTGAAGCGGAATGTGTGTTCTGAGCGCCCACGATTTTTCATTGTGGAGTGCGTTGGGGAAAGCAAAATAGAGCAAATCTGAGCCAAACACATAACCCCGCCTGACCAGAAGAGTGGTGAGGCTGCGGGAAACTTCATAGTTATCACCTGGCCACCCACTATCAATATAGAGCTGGATCTTTCGTTTTTCTTCGGTGGCAACCCGCTCCATAAAGTTATCTTTGTACCCAAACGTGCTGGACAAACAGGCGGCTTTTCCAAACACATGTGGGTACTCCCAGCCAAGAAAAAACGAAACTACTCCACCCAGGGATGATCCCATGACAACAGTGTTTTCCGGTCCGGCCAGGGTTCGACACTGGATGTCAATCGCCGGTTTAAGCGTTTCAACCAGGAATTTTCCATAGGCTTCATAGCCGGGTTGGGTGTATTCCTCCATGCGGTCATTTGGGGAAATACCAACAATGATGCACTTATTGATGGCATTCATGGCATCAAGCAGCATCATGGTCTCCGCCATTTCCCAGGTCTGGCCAATAAACGCCTCTTCGGGAAAAAACAAGTTGTGTCCATCATGCATATACAGGACTGAAAAGCGCTTAATCGAGTTTTCGTCATATCCAGGGGGCACATAAAATCGAACTCGATGGGCTTTACTCCCGGTGCCAATCACCGCCGGCTCGGAAATCCGTCCGTGCCAGGGAGCAAAAAAGTGAGGATAGATTTCCTTGCGTTTATTGGGAACAATCGCCAGATAGTTGCTCCCTTGTGCCCAGGTGACTTCCGAGCCTTTTAGAATACAGGGCTTGAAGTAAAAATAGGGCCGATCCGTTGTAATTTCAAACTCAACTCGATTGTTTCCGCGTGGCTGTTCAGCCGGATAAATATTCCGATCCCAGTCCATGTCGGTACGAAGTACCATTCGACCGGATTCTAAGGGATAGTGAACCACAATGATCATTTTGGCAGGCATAAAAACCTTTGGAATGAAGAATGAGATTAGTGGTTAGTGATTAGTGGTTAGTGGTTAGTGATTAGTGCTTGGTACTTGGTGCTTTGTAACCAATTCTTTCTAAGAACCAAGAACCAAAAACCAAGAACTAACCACTAACCACTAACTACTAACCACCTTCTTCATTTGGCTGTAATGCATCGCACTGTATCACGGGCGATCAATAGTTCTTCGTTGGTTGGAATGACATAGGCCGCAAGTCGCGCATTTTCCGATGAAATCCGACCTTCGGCACCGCCAATGATTGTGGCATTCAGTTTGGGATCAAGCGTGAGGCCGACAAAATCCAGCCCGGTGCAAATGCGGTTGCGGATATCCGCCGAATTTTCCCCAATCCCTCCGGTAAAGACAATTGCATCAGCGCCTCCCATCGCAACCAGATAGCTTCCGATGTATTTCCGAACTCGATAACAGAAGATCTCAATTGCCAGCCGGGCCCGGCGATCATTGTTTTCGCGTTCTTCGTCCAGCAATTCCCGCATATCATTGGTGAGCCCAGAAATCCCAAGCAGGCCGGAATGGCGATTGAGAACGGCGTCAACTTCGCTGACCGAAAGTCCTTCTTTAGCTGATAAGAATTCAATAATGGCCGGGTCGAGGTCCCCAGAGCGGGTTCCCATCACCAAACCTTCGAGCGGTGTAAACCCCATTGAAGTATCCACCGATTTGCCTTCGTGGATGGCGGTGATCGAACAGCCATTGCCCAAATGAAGCGCCACGATATTGACCTGTTCGCGTTCAATCCCGAGCAATTGCCGATACCGATAAGCCACAAACCGGCAGGAGGTTCCGTGAAATCCATAGCGCCGAATTCGATGCCGCCGGTAAAATTGATAGGGAACTGCATACAGATAGGCATAATCCGGGAGCGTTTGATGAAATGCCGTGTCAAACACCGCCACCTGCGGAATTCCTTTTCCCAGTACATCCCGAACGGCGGCAATCCCCTTGAGATTGGCCGGGTTATGCAGCGGTGCCAGTTCAATGCACTCCTCTATTTTTCGAAGCACGTCATCGGAAATTCTGACAGATTCATGAAAATAGTCACCGCCGTGAACCACTCGATTTCCAACCGCGTGGACATCACCTAAAGTTGAAATATCAGGAATCGCAGCTTCTTCAGAGCACAACCAGCGCAAGATCCATTCAACGGCGGTTTTATGGTTTCTGACCGGGAGTGTTTGACGTTCACTTTCCCGGCCAGTGACCCGAGTGGTAATGATTGCTTCGCCGCCGATGCGTTCGATGACACCCTGGGCCAGCTTTCGATCCTGATTAGCGGCAATCAAATCCAGATCAGTTTCAATCAATTGAAACTTGACAGATGAGCTGCCGCAGTTCAAAACCAAAATATTCATGGTGAAATATCCTGAAAATAAAGTGGGGGCGGTCAGACGTGGTGTAATCCCAAACATATCAGGAAAAATTGCAGGTGGCGAGTCGCACCTTTACCGATACGCAAGCCTATGATCTCAATCTCAACCGTCATCTTTGATTATGGAAATGTTCTTTGCCAGCCACAACCATCTGAAATGATTCAGGAAATGGCAAATTTGTGCGACATTCCCACCCTACAGTTCCAGGCTGGCTATTACCAGTTTCGACACCAATACGACCTTGGATTCCTTGATGGAAGCGGATACTGGCAGGCTTTTGGTTCGGTAGCCGGATTTCAAATCTCAGAATCAACCGTGGAAAAACTGATTGCGCTTGATAATCGAAGCTGGGCGGAACCGAACTTTCTCATGCTTGACTGGGTTGCCCGGCTGCAAAACGTCGGGATTCAAACCGCGATTCTGTCAAATATGCCGGTTGATATGCGGTGTGAGCTTTCCAGTCTGTGTCACTGGCTGCCGAAATTTGAGGTTGAGGTCTATTCGTGTGAGTTGGGAATTGCCAAACCAGACCCGGCCATTTTTGAACTGTGTATAAACCATCTGGAGGTTGTTCCCGAAGAAGCCCTGTTTGTGGATGATCGCCTGGAAAACATCAAGGCCGCGCAGGCACTGGGCCTGCACAGCCTTATTTTTGAATCAGTTGAACTGCTGGAGGTGGAACTGGCAGGTCGGTTTCACTTACCGCCAGTCTTTTCAAAATAAGGAGCTAGCCTGACTCAATCTTCGATTTCTGCCGCTGGTGCAAACTCAATGAGTCGGCTCCGAGGGTCGAAACTGACTCGAAAGGGTCGCAGGGCATCGCGTCCAAAGAGGACGGGTGTATCTCCGGGAACATTTTCCAGAAGATCGGTTGGAATTCTTTCAAGAACCATTGAATCAAGCCAGATGGTGGCAGGCTGAATTCGATGGACCACAAAACTACCTCCGTTGATGTCGTTTAAGGTCGAAGTTTTTCGCCCAGGTGTCACCGTGATGCCAAGTCGGTTGGCGGCTGTGGATGATACGGCCAATCCAAACCGTCCACCAGTATCAAGCAAAGCCGTGACTTTCCCATTGAGTTGAACAAAAGGCCGGCGACCCTGTGGGTCTGATACCCAGCGCACAATGGCGCCTTCAACTGGAGGTTGACGATTTCGCAACGTGTCTGAAACTGGATCAAGGGCACTGATGCGACGATTGGGGAAATCCAGAACGAACCCCAGCGGTTGAAATGCCTCGGTTGGATCCAAAATCCCATCAATCCCGGTGGGCAGCGAGGTGGTTACGGCTACCCGGCCACGATTGGGAAGCGGGTTGTCAATTCCCCCAATCGCCAGCCGTTGAAGAATGGCTTCTTCTGTTCGCATGGGCCCCGAATTTCCTGGGCCTTGAAGCACCAGTGTTTTCCCGGTCGCCTGAACTCTCGCCTGACCCGCCACCGATCTGGAAATCAAGGTCAACCCGGCACCCGTGTCAATCAAGAAAATAAAAGGCCCACGATCATTAACCCAGGTTTTGATTTGGAGACCCCGGCTGTCATCTTCGCGAAATTCAACCGGGGCAGGAAAAGGAATGGCGCGGGTGACTGATCTGGTTGAAGCCCGGCCAGGTGTTTCAGCCAGGGCTGACGGCTGTTCGGCGGGAAACTGCACCAGGGTCAAAAGTACCGTTACCAACCCGGACAAAAGCAAGGTACTTTTCAGTGAATGTTTCATAGTAATATCAGTTCGTAGTCAGTAGTCAGTAGTCAGTAGTTCGCTAAGTTTATTTGATTGAACTGTTTGACTGTTTTCTAATACAAATATCCCATTGCAAATTGATATAAAACCCCAAGGAAGTTTGAATCAAAATTGATGGGGCTGAGGGCTGAAGACATCAGGCTTCAGCCCGATGTCTTCAGCCTGGTGTTTAGTTCCGTTTGCGAAGGCCATACGTGTAAAGGGCTGAACCTCCACCGCCGGCCAGGGCCCCAATGGCCGCACCTTTCTTGCCGCCCGCCAGCCCGCCAATGGCCGCACCGACGCCTGTTCCGATACCAACCGTCAAAATGTCACGGTGGCGATTCCAGAACGAAGGTTTCTTTTGCGGAGCTTCTGAATAGGTGTAGTAAGTCCGTTGAGGACTCGATGAAGATACACGGCGTGTCCGGGTGGTGGATCTCCGCGTCACGGGCTGTGGCTCTTCAACATATTGAACCGGAGCGACTTGAGTGCCTTGCACCGGCACCAGTTGATAGGTCATTCCGGGTTGAAGTTGATCCGGCATAATAATCTGAGGCTGCATCGGATCTACCGGTTGGGGTAATGGTTGAGGTTGAGCCGCTGGTGCTGTTACGGTTTGGGTTGGCGCCGGCGCTGGTGTGGTCGGAGTATTTGAACGAGTTGTGAATGCCCCGACGGCACCCCCAAACATCGTCAGTGCTAAACCGGCTGCGAGCAGTTTGCCTTTATCGCTTGTAAACATATTGGATTCTCCTATTCGGTGTTGAAAAATATGTTAGAGACATCCCGTGTTAAATTGAGTAAATGTATATTCCACAGATGGTTAACTGTTCTTTCATTGGAAAGAGCAGTTAGGGTCCAGGTTAATTCTGTGGAATGTGTTTGATGGAATACTCTACAACAAGCAGTGTGCCAAACTTGCTACCGGATAAATAATAGCTACTGAATTGTGGTGTAAATCCAGTGCATGAAACTGAAATGTCAGTTTTCCTGGGGAATTTTAGAGAAGAAAGGAAAGCAACTTACACGATATGGTGTAGCCAGTGGCCCATATCCGTAGAAAAGTGAGTGGTGAGTAGCGAGTAGCGAGTAGTCAGACAAAATTCTTTTCGCTGCTCATTCTCTGTTGCGGAAAGGTCGGATTTCGCCCGGATGGGCGGCGGAAAATAGCCGGTGGGCAGCCTGCTTTGAGGGCACCCACCGGAACGGAGACGGTGAAATGTTTGCGCCCGGGTGGAACTGTCAAGCTCAAACAACCTTTCTGGAACAGAGGCTGCTCGTTGTTTTGGATTGACTATTCGCTACTCACTACTCGCTACTCCGGCGCTACTCATCTTCAAGCAGAGCGCGGATTTCCTCGGGTGAAAGGTGCTGGATTTCGGCCAGGAGTTCAGCCGCTTCGTCACTATCAGTTTGGGAAAGCTGATAGTCGGCGATGGCTGAAGTCATGCTATCAATGGTTGGGGCGTCAAACAGGATTCGAAGCGGGAGTTCAACCCCAAACTGTTCGCGGATTTGAGAGGCGAGCCGGGTCAGAAGCAACGAATGCCCACCCAGTTCAAAGAAATTGTCATACACGCCGATTTGCTCGATTTTGAGGAGTTTGCTCCAGAGTTCGACCAGTTCTTCCTCAATCGGAGTCCGTGGGGCAACATAGTTCCCGGCCTGGACTGGACGCGAGACGCTTTGACCGAGGAGCGCGCGCTGGTCAATCTTGCCGCTGACGGTGAGCGGCAGGCTATCGAGCGGAGTAATCACCGCCGGGAGCATGTATTCCGGTAACCGCTCTTTTAAATAGGCCGTTAGCGCGGGCATGACGGCATCACCAGGTATGGTTTGATCAAGCACGACAAACGACACCAGGCGTGCTTCGCCAGTCGAAGACGTATCGGCCAGAACGACTGCTTTCACCACACCTTGCACGTTCTGCATCACGGCTTCGATTTCACCTAATTCAATGCGGAAGCCACGGATTTTCACCTGATTGTCGAGTCGCCCGAGAAACTCCAGCGTGCCGTCTTCAAGCCAGCGACCAAGGTCGCCAGTGCGATATAAAGACAGGGTTCGGGGCTCTAAAACCAGGGTTCGGGGTTCAGGGTTCAGGGTTTGGGGACTCCCTTTTGAGAGATTCAATAAATCTTGAGCTTCTTTGCCATGAGCTTGATCAGATCCTTCTAATTCAGGAATCTTCAACCCTGAACCCTGAACCCTGAACCCTGATTGAAACCGTTCCTCTGTCAGTCCGGGTCGGTTAAGATAGCCACGGGCAACCCCCACCCCGCCAATGCAAATTTCACCTGGAATACCCGCCGGGAGCGGTTGCTGGGCGTGATCAAGGACATAAACCTGAACATTGTCAATGGGGCGGCCAATCGGCGGTTTTCGATTGGTTGGTGTGCAATGGTGGATCGTCGCGCAAACCGATGTTTCCGTTGGGCCATAGGCGTTCAAAAAACGCCGGTTCCGTCCCCATCGGTGCACGATATCCACCGAACAGGCTTCGCCAGCGGTGACCAGCGTGTGCAGGTGTGGCAATTCGGCATCGGGCAAAACCGCCAGTACCGAAGGCGGCAGCGTGACGGTCGAGATATGCTCGCGGTGGAGAAGGTCAATCAATTCGGGGCCAGGCCGCAGATCTTCTTTTGACGCCAGAACCAGCGTGGCTCCAGCCAGCAAAGTGGTAAACACTTCAGAGACCGAAGCGTCAAAACTCAGCGAAGCAAATTGAAGGACTCGTGATTTCCCGGTAATGCCAAACGCTTTGATCTGCGCCAGCGCCAGATTGGTCAAGCCACGATGCGGGATTAAGACCCCTTTCGGCAAACCGGTTGATCCAGAGGTATAAATCACATAGGCCAGGTTTTCCGGATCTGGCGTGGGGGATTGGAAAAATACCGATGGTGGGAAAAACTGACTGTCGAGCGCAATCACGGTCGGAATCTGGTCTGGAAGGCGGTCACGCATCTGGGTGGTGGTCAAAATTGATTTGAGCCCGGCATCTTGAATCATCCAGGACAGCCGTTCCTTGGGATACGCTGGGTCAAGCGGAACGTAAGCTGCACCCGCTTTCAAAATCCCGAGCATCCCCACCACCATTTCAAACGAACGGTCCAGACACAAGCCGACCAGAGATTCAATTCCAACTCCGAGTGACGCCAGGTGTGAAGCGACCTGCGTGGCTCGCTGATTTAATTCGCGATAGGATACAGCTTTTCCCTGGAAAGTAACTGCCGTGGCAAACGGCGTGCGTTTCACCTGTTGTTCAAACAGGATATGGACTGGAACATTCAATGGAAAATCAGTGTGGGTTGCATTCCAGTCAATCGTGACTTGTTTGAATTCCGCCTCTGACAACAACGGGATTTCGGTTATCGGGATATCGGGATTTGTTGTGACGGTTTCAAGAATAATCTCCAAAATCTGCGCAAAACGTTGAATGGTGGTGCTTTCAAACAATTCCCGGTTGTATTCCCAGGTGGATGTGATGCCATCCGCCGTTTCTCGGAAAAAGACGGTCAAATCCAGGTTTGACGTTCCTCGATCAATGGCCAGATTGATTTCCAACGGGCTCATTCTCAAGGTTTCGGCTTCTGTCGGAGTTTCAGGTCGGCGTGGATGACGAAGCGCTGATTCAAATGAAAACATCACCTGCAACAATGGGGTGCGGCGTAAATCGCGCTCTGGTTGGAGTTCTTCAATCAGTTTTTCAAAAGGAAGGTCCTGATGGGCAAACGCCCCAAGCGCGGTGGTCCGAGTCTGACTGAGCAGGTCGGCAAAGGTAGGACGGTGAGTCAGTTTAGTGCGCAACACCAGAGTGTTCACAAAAAAGCCGATGAGTTTTTCAACTTCAAGGTGATTGCGATTGGTGACCGGAATTCCAACCAGCAGGTCTTCCTGGCCTGACAGGCGTGACAGCAGTACGTTGTACGCCGCAAACAGGGTCATAAACGGCGTCACACCGTTAGCGTGGCTGAGGGCTTTTAATTTTTCGGTCGAAGTCCTTGAAAACGTGTGGCTTTCGCGCATTCCCCGATATGCCCAGACTTCAGGCCGTGGTGAGTCAGTCGGCAGTTCCAGTACTGCCGGGGCCCCGGTGAGCTGGTCTTTCCAATACTTCAAATGTGCTTTGAGGACATCACCTTGCAGCCAGTTCCGTTGCCAAACGGCAAAATCGGCGTACTGAATCGGAAGTGGCCGCAACGGAGAAGGCTCACCCTTTGAAAAGGCCCGGTAGAGGACCGCCAGTTCACGACCAAAAATTTCCAGCGACCAGCCGTCGGAAATAATGTGATGAACCGCGAAAAAGAGAATCCAGGATTCCGGTGCAAGCTGGATAAGTGCCACTCGCAAGAGCGGCCCCGTGGTCAATTGAAAGGGTTTACGGCCTTCTCGGGCGAGGAATTCTTCAATTCGAGCACGGCGTTCTTCAGGGGAACTTGCGTCCTGAACGTTGATGACCTCGATTTGGAACCGGAGCGTTCGATGAATAACCTGGATTGGCTGTCCATTGACGGTTTCAAATGACGTCCGCAGCACTTCATGGCGCTCAATAATTTCCACAAAACACCGTTCCAGAACCGCGAGGTCCAGCTTGCCATGCAGTCGAACCCCGCCCGCCAGCGGTTCGCTGGGTTCAAGCTGTTCCATAAACCAGGTGCGAAGCTGCGAAAATGAAAGCGGTAACGGATGTTCCCTGGATACAGCCACCAGTGGCGGCGGCGGGGCACTGGCTGCGGATCCGCCAGAAGCTCCCTGAAGTTGTTGACGGGTAATCCAGCTTGCCTGTTGCGCCACGGTTGGAGCTTCAAAGATCAGGCTCAGCGGCAGATCAAGTTGAAATGTTTCGCGGAGTCGGGATGCCAGTTGAGTTGCAAGCAGCGAATGACCGCCCAGAGCAAAAAAATTGGAATGGCGGTGAACCGTGGGCAGATGCAGGACTTGAGACCAGAGATCAGCCACCATTTCCTCAACTGGGGTCTGCGGGACCGCCTGGGATTCCTGATCGTCGGCTCGAAGAATTCGCTCTGGCGCGGGGAGGGCCCGACGATCAATCTTTCCGCTTGGTGAAATCGGCAGCGCTTCAAGGACCACAAATACTGTCGGCACCATAAACTCAGGCAACCGGTGCCTCAAAAAATCTGCTATTTCAACCTGTTGCTGGGTTGAAATCCCAGGTTGAAATCCCAGGGAAAGCGATCCCGTGGATGGTCTGGCTGGCTGGTTGAGCACGACATAAGCCGTCAGTTGTTTACCAGTTTGGGCATCATCGCGAGCCACCACAACCGATTCCTTGACCAGTGGATGATGATTGAGGACGGCTTCGATTTCTCCAAGCTCGATTCGATGCCCACGAAGTTTCACCTGATCGTCAATGCGCCCAAGAAATTCAATCTGCCCGTCGGCCCGATAGCGGGCGAGGTCACCGGTTTTGTACAGGGTTCGGGGTTCAGGGTTCGGGGTTCGGGGTTTAGAAAGTGTGCTGCCATGGGTCAGCGGTACTTTCAAATCCTGTCCTAAATTTGCTGATTCTGAGGCTGTCGTTTGTCCCAACGTGTCAGAGTCTGAATCCCTGAACCCTGAACCCTGAACCCTGAACCCTGGTTTCTCAACCCTGAACTCTGGTTTCTCAACCCTGAACCCTGGTTTCTCAACCCTGAACCCTGGTTTAAACCGCTCCGCTGTCAATTCTGGTTGATTGAGATACCCACGTGCCAGGCTGACTCCACCAATCCAGAGTTCGCCAGGAACATCAACCGGGACCGGCTGCCCGTGTTGATCAAGCAGGAAAATTTGGATGTTGGCCACCGGACGGCCAATGGTTGGGTGATGGTCAGTTGGTTCGCAATCGGTAAATGTGGCGCAAACAGTGGCCTCAGTCGGACCATAGGCATTGATGAATCTCCGACCTGGACGGGTCCACTTTTGAACCAGTTCTGCGGTGCAGGATTCACCAGCAGTAATCAGAGTGCGGAGCGCCGGGTATTCGCCCTCCGGCAAAGCGGCAGCGGCTGACGGTGGTAAGGTGGCGACATTGATTTGGTGATGCGTGAGGAACTGAGCCAGTTCCGCTCCTGGCATCAAGTCAACCCGAGTCCCCAGATACAGCGTTGAGCCGCCCACCAGCGTCGCAAAAATCTCGAACACTGAGGCATCAAAACTCAAAGACGAAAATTGGACCACCCGTGAACCAGGGGCAAACCCCATGTCCTGGATTTGAGCCAGTGCCAGATTGCACAACCCTTGATGTTGAAGCAGCGTGCCTTTGGGCGTGCCAGTTGACCCCGAGGTATAAATCACATAAGCCAGATGGTGGGAGGTGGCTTCAACTGGAAAAGGCCGGTGTGAAAGCGTGGGCAATGGCTGGTCCAGGTAAACCACCTGGCTTCCGTACCGGGGAAGGCGGGACAACAGAACAGATTGGGTCACAAGGACCGGAACCTGTGAATCCGCAAGCATAAATGCCAGCCGTTCTTTTGGATATGACGGATCAAGCGGAACAAAAGCGCCTCCGGCTTTCAAGATACCGAGCATTCCCACCAGCATTTCAATTGATCGGTTCACACACAGACCGACCAGGGTTTCTGGTTTGACGCCAAGCAATTGCAGGTAGAACGCAAGTTGATCAGCCCGGTAATTGAGTTCGCGATAGGTAACGGACTGGTCCTGGAAGACAACCGCCACCGCCTCTGGTGTTTTCCGAACCTGTTGCTCAAACAGGTGATGGATGCACTTTTCATCAGGGAATGGACGGGACGTCGGGTTCCATTCAACCAGGATTTTATGTCGTTCAGCTTCGGATAAGGGTGACCAGTGGTTGAGGGTTTGATCTGGTGATTGAGTCAGATTTTCAAGCAGGGCGATCATTTGTCCGACCAGACCGGAAACAAACTCACCTGGAAAAATGGCTTCATCATACACCGCCAGAAAATGAAGTTCTCTCCCCGGCGCCGCCACAAAGGTTAGTGGATAATTGGTGGTGCCACGCGCCTTTACTTTTTCAAGGGAGATGGTGGTGGGGCGTTCCTGGCCGGTTGTCAGGTTTGGCGGTGAAGGGTAGTTTTCAAAAATAAAAAGTGTGTCAAACAGGGCCGTTCCAGGTGGAATTTCGCTCCATCCCTGAATGTGCACCAGGGGAGTGGATTCAAACTGTCGCATTTCAGCCTGTTGAACCTGGAGTTTGGCCAGCCACTCCATGACAGGTACGTCTGCAGGAACCGTCGCCCGGAGTGGCAAGGTGTTGATAAACAAGCCAAGCATCGCATCAGATCCAGCCAGTTCGGGAGGGCGGCCTGAAACTGTGACGCCAAACACCACATCTTCAGCCGTGGTGTGGACACTCATCAATTTGGTCCAGGCGCCCAAAACCAGGGTGTTGAGTGTGATTTGGTGTTCCCGTGCCAGCATTGCCAGTTGCTCGCTGGTGGCTTCATCCAGGTTGAACTCGTACCGCGCAGGCTGGGAGGCGGTGTTGTTCGTGTCTTGAAAGGCACTCAAATACGTCGGGGCTGAAAATCCCTGGAGGTACTGTCTCCAATACTGTTCAGCCTGCTCGACTGACTGTTCTTTCAACCAGCCAATATAATCTCGATAGGGACGCACCGGAGGCAGGGTTGGCACCCGATTCTGCCGGATGGCTTCATAGGCGGCAAATACCTCGCGCAACACGATGGGCACTCCCCATCCATCAAGGAGCAAATGGTGGTGGCACCAGATGAATTGAAATTCTGACTCGCCGCACTGGATCAATGCCAGGGACATCAACGGCGCCTGCGTCAGTTCAAACCCCTGTGTTCGTTGTTGGGTAAGGAATTCATCAAATTGTGCTTCTTGATCGGTTTGGGTCAGATTCCGCCAGTCGTGAAACTCAAATGGGACTTTGACATCCAATTGAACCACCTGTAATGGTTCGTCCAATCCCTCCCAAACAAAGGCCGTTCGCAAAATCGAATGGCGCTCAACCAGGATGTGCCAGGCTCGCTCAAAAGCGACTGCATCAAGGGTCCCCTTGATGGTACAGGCCATTTGCTCGATATACAGACCCGCGCCGGGGGTGAGCAGTGAGTGAAACAACATCCCCTGCTGCAAAGGAGACAGTGGGTAAATATCTTCAATTTGCGTGGATGGAAGTTCTTCAAATGCCATTGCCGTTTCAATTCTGGACGTGAGAGTGGGATGGTATGCATCCTGAGGATGAGGTTCCGGAGCATAGTATGCTCACCACGGTGACTGCAATGTATTATCGGGCTGGGTTCCAGGTTCCGAGTTCCGGGTTTTCGAGCTTTGGTCTTTTTCGTCCTTTTCGTTCTTTTCGCCTTTTCAACCCCGGAACCTGGAACCGACTTTTCCTCCACTCACCGCATCAATTCTGTCACACGTGATTTTTTTCTTGCACTTCAGGTTCAGGCATCAATACTGTGCTAAAAAATATGGCGGCTTGACGCCGCTGTCCCACGTCAAAACCGCGGAAAATCTAAAGCGGCGTCAAGCCGCTGCACTCCAAAATCTGAGGTAGGTATGAAAAAAGCGCCGAGACTGGGATTTTTTATGGTTGGACTGCTCGCTCTCAGTGCAGGTCTGGGGCTGACGTTTCCGGTTCTCACCGGTCAGACGGCTGGCCAGAAAGCAAGTGTCGGAGTGGTTGCCCGCCAGGGAGCGCCGGTTTTGTCATCAATTTCTCCTGCCCAGACCGCAAAAGGGACAGTTCCGAGTAAAATCAAAATAAAGGGCTCAGGGTTTGTTTCCGGTTCGATAGTGAAATTTAACTCAACTCAGATTACCGCCGCCAAATTCAAAGACGCTTCGAAGATGGTCATAAAAGGCGCGCCGAGTGAGCTTTTCCAATCAGATGTAACTTATAAAGTCACGGTGACGAATCCGGATGGGAAGGTCTCAAACAGCATTGATTTTGTCGTGGGTGCCGGATCGCCAACCTCAACCGCCACTGCAATTGAAATCGTTGACCCAGAAACGCTGGTCGTCAACACGCCCAATGATCTCACCCCAAACACGATTGCGCTCACCGTGAATGTGCTTGATCAGAGCGGAAATCCGATTCCAAACCCTCCGATTACGTACCGAAGTTTGAACCCTGATATTGCTTCGATTAGTGCGACTGGAGTGATCACCGGAATTGCCGAAGGTGCGGCAACCATTGAATTAACCTCGGGGAATGTTGTCAAACAAGTTTCCTGTGCCGTCAACCAGGTTACCAGTACCGTTTCCGGCGTTTTTGGCGAGGCTGACCTGGAAATCCAGGGAAGCACCCGACGTAATTTTGCTTCCGATTTCCAAAAACACACCATCAAGGCGGGTCAGACGGGACAGGCTCTCTCAAATTTTGTCGGCAAGGCCGATACCCCGGGAAATAATGATGGCTCGGCATCGGGAGTGTTGTTGAACGGACCGCTTGGACTCGCAGTTGGTCAGGCTTTGTATGTTGCCGATATCAACAATCAGGCCATTCGACGATTGGACCCACAATCGGGAAACACTGAAACCCTGATAACCCTGGCTGATGTCAAACGAGTTGCCAGCGTGACAAACTGGGGACCACGCGATATTTCGGTGGATTCAAATGAAGATCTCTACATTACCGATGCCGTCAACCATGTTATCTGGCAAGCCGATATCAACAACAAACCTGCAACGCTGAAAGTACTGGCCGGAACGATTGGCCAACCGGGTTCAAAAGATGGCACCGGCACCGCCGCACAGTTTACGACTCCACAACGCATTGATCTTGAAAACAATGTGTTAAGTGTGACGGAAGACAGCAATCTGGTGCGACAGATTGCGCTTCCCAGCGGCGAAGTCAAATCAATTTCCTCCACTTCGGGCCGAGCCGAAGATACTTTGGTGAGTCATCGGCAATCTCAACGCCCTAAAGCCATTGCCGCTGATTCAGCCGGAAACTTGTATGTTGTGATCGGAGAACGGGTTCGTGTGTTGAGCATCACTCGTGACCAGGTGACAATTGGAGATTTAGCTCCACCAGGCACTTTTCGCAATCCAGTTGCCGTGGCAACGCTCGAAGATAGCGTGTTTGTGCTTGATGCCGAACGGGGCTCAATTATTCAGGTGACGATTGGAACACCGACCATTTCGAGTATTTCCCCAAACCCCATTCCTGCTGGCCAGGTGACGGAGCTAACTGTGAAGGGAACAAATTTTATTGTCCCGACCTTTATCACAATTGGCAGGAATCCGTTTGTTTTGGCCAGAGTGGTCAGTTCCTCTGAACTACGGGTCACGGTTCCTCCGATCCCGTTTGGCGGTGAATTTCCGTTCTTGATTCACAATCGTGGGGGAGAAGCTCTGACCACCATTACGGTTACTGGTGATCCGCCACCTGCAACCGTTGACCTGTCATCATTTCCAACCAGTCGAACCATCAATGCGGGTCAATCTGCCTTCTACACCATCGGCCTGCGAACGAGTGACGATGTCGGTCCGGTGACCCTGTCAGTTGACGGGCTACCTGCTGGGGCTGAAGCGCAAATTGCCCCCAACCCCACCTCAGCAAGTGAAAGCCTGATGCGGGTTACCACTTCAAGTCGAATTGTGCCAGGAACGTATGTTCTGACCATCACTGGGAAAGTCGCCAATGGCGGAAGCGGATCAACCACCGTCGCGCTCAATATCCAAACCGTCACGACTCAATCCGTGACTCTGACTGCCAATCCAACCACTCAAACTGCGGTCAGAGGTGTCGCCGCTGTCTATCGAATTGCCATCAATCGGATCAATTTTCCTGATTCAGTTGAACTAAAAGCCGCTCTGGTCAACAGCAATGTGACCGGGTTGAATTTGCAACTGGTGCCTCAGCAAACCACAACTGATTCCGCGATCTTAACGGCGGTCGCTTTGTTGAGCGTTCCCAATGGAACCTACACGATTCGAATTACAGGAACGGCCACTGGAGTGACCATCCAGCCGATTGATGTGACGCTGGTGGTGAATTGATGTAATAGCGAGTTGTCGGTAATGCGAACGAAGGGTTGAAATCAGGACTTCGAGATCAGCAATTTACAGAAATCAATTTGATCAACTGAAATTTGCGCCTTTGATAAACCCTTTGTTTGGAAATTGGGATCAAGTTCAGAGAGGCGGGTTTGGTATCCTCAGTTTGGTCTGGACGGATACTTGGGGCCGCCTAAAGGCGGGACTCTGAACTTTTTCCAGGTTTTTGAATTGGTTTAAGATTCCAGTGAAACCACTTTGGAGAGTTCAAATTAAGAAAACATTAAAACTAGGAATTGCTATCTTTGGAATTATTGGGGTTGGGAAGGAAGTGGTTTTCGCTGGTACACCGTTGCCGACTGGCCGACTAACCGGTCCTCGCCTTCAGTCAGAACCAGTAAGCCACTGACGGTTTCAAAGGGTAAATTGACCAGGTTGACGCCACCCATCAATTCCTGCCCGATGTTTGGGTTTGGGGTTTCGTCCAAAATCACCTGATGACTTTCAGCTTCTACCGCATACACTTTGCCATTGTGGTCAACCCACACGCCCAACAGCAGCATTTGCCCGCCTGGGATTTGCTGAGCCTTGATTGCATCCGCGATTTTATGGGCTGCAGCTTGATACTCATTTGTCGAAATCACGCTGCCTGAGGCCGTAGTTATCATTTTCAAGCTCGCGTCGGGGTGGGTCAGAATGTAAATGCCGACCGATAAGGCAATCAGGTCACCTACCACAAAATAAACCGCGAGTGAAATCAACTTCTTTTTCGATACATTGATGTGCATTTCCCCTCCTCGTCATTTGGAGTGCGGCAGCTTGATGCCACTTTTCTGTGGTGTTTTTATTTGACCACAAATGAGCTACTGACAGCTTCGCCGGAATTGGAGGCCGCATCGCGAGCAATGACCTTCACCCGGGCAACTTTGGTTTTTGGAAACGAAGTGGGAACGGTCCAGGCGAATTGTTGTTGATTCCCAGGCAATCCAGTCACCACCGTTGTCGAGAAGGTCGTGCCATCGGTGGCGTAGAGCACGTCGTGCGACGTCACCGCGATGTTGTCGGCTGAGGTCCAGGAAATGGTCACATTCGGGGTTGCCGGCGGCATCGGTGGCCGAAACCGTGAGTTGCGCCTGGGAATAGGCATCGTTTTCAGCAATCTGGAGGGTGAAACTGGTGGCGGTTCCAGGCAAACCAGCGGCGAGGGTTTCTTCAAACGGAGTGCCGTTCCGAGTGCCGTTAAGTTTAACCCAGTGACCAGTAACTCCAACATTGTCAGAAGATTGCCAGATGACCTCAACCTGGGCATTGGGACGGGATTCGACCACCAGTCCTTGAGCTGGGGAAGTAACGGAGACCATTGGTTTGACGGTATCCGGAGGTGGATCAACATCGGCGGGAGTCACCGCGACGGTTCGGGCAAACTCCGAGGTCTGGTTGTTGACGGTGAGGGTAGCGGTGATGTCAGTGATTCCACCAGTTTTGTCCGCTGGAATCGTCACCTGAAACGCTCCCGTGCCAATTTGGGCGGACTGGATCAAATTTCCCAGTCCGTAAGCGAGCGGTTCGGTCGCCGGAGCATTCGGGAGTGCCGGTCGCTGCGAAGCACACAGCTCCATCGTCCCCGACCCTGGCGAAGTTCCTGAAACAACGATACTTCCATCTTTCTGCTTCTTGGCCGAAGCGAGTCTCACCGATGGCTGGTAATTATTCGGCCCAGCGGATTGGAGTTCAGTAAACTGATTGGGCACCCACCGCCGTTCAAATACCGTCCGGAAGAACTCAGTCAAGGCAATGCCTGGTCCTCCGACATTGACGAAGGTATTGTTGGAAATGGTGATGTTGTTGGTTTGCTTTTCCCTGTTTTCGGCTGCTGGGAAGTACAATGGAAATATAAAATAAGCCTTTGAGCAAACGGTAATTCCTCCCCGTGGACAATTCTCAAATCTATTCTGTTGAATGATTGTCTTCGTTCTAATATTCGCAACTTGAATCCCCACGGGTGTGTTGATAATTTGATTATTTTGAATAGTTGTCGTTCGAGATGGGTCAGGGTCTTCGGAGTTATCTCCAACTTTTATTCCACAATAGGGAAAATTCGCAATGATATTGTTTGTAACCGTGTCTCCTTCACCAGCGAAAATACCAATTGACACTTCTCCTTTTTCCTGTCCAGGCGGAGGTAAAATATCAGGATTTCCTTTTGGAGCAATATCTTCACCGTTTGGTCCAATTCCAATCCGATTATTGCGGATGATGTCTCCACGAGAAGTACCGCCAAAATTATCAACCCGACCTATCGCACCACCTTCTTGACCTGCGAAGATATTGTTTTCAATGATATTGCCGCCAACTCCGTCATCTGAATCAATATAGGTTGCTGGGACAAAGAAAGGACCAATTGTGTTTGATTTATAGTCTAATCGCCTAGTCCCGGTTTTGTTAGTCCCAAAATAATTTCGTGTTATTAAATTTCCCTTAACAGAATTGATTTCACCAGGACCAGATAGAAGTAATGGAAGCCCATATGCACAAATAACATTTTGCTCTATTAAATTAAAGCTCGCTCCTTGGCCCAATGATATTCCAGGCGTAGTTAGGTTACTTTCAATTAAATCTCCACTTGCAGATAAACCAAGCCAGTTATCTGTAATTTTATTACCTAAAGAAAATTGATTTGTATCGCTATTAAAGTGACAAATCTGAGGTCCTCCCCAAGAATTTGCGGAAAATGATTCGTCAGAACCAAAGTTAAATCCACGAATCCAATTTTGACTGCCATTATAAATACAAATCATTGATTGCAAAAAAATATTACTATTCTGGCCGGGTAATGTCTCAAAGCCTCGTCGGATCCCATCATAAATTTGAATTTCAGGGCCATTGGGATTTGTTTCTCCGCTAAATTTAGCTTGCGACAGTCCATCTAAAAGAACTTTATTTGTTTGGAGAATGATTGGGTCTTTTAATGTAATCCGCCAGACCCCAGTCTGGCGATTATAACCTGGGTCAGATGTTGGTAATCTAAAAACGATTCGTCGGTTTCCAGCCACCCGATTTACCTGGGCAACGGCGTCACGTAGTGTTCCCGTCCCTGAATCACCTGTATTTGAGACCACAATTTCAGAAAAACTCGCATAATCTGATTCTTCCAGAAATCCGGCAGGTTGGGCTGATTGCCTGGGTACTGGATTAATGGTTCGATACATTTTTATCAAAGCCCCAATGGTTTCTCTGAGAATCACATACCGCTCTATTGGGGAGCCAAAAGCTTTGTTTGCGATAGATAGTTCTTCAAATTCTCTGATTGGATGTTGATCATAATAATTACTCCCTCCAGTTTTTAATATTTTACCAATAAGGCTCAACATTGCATCTGCCCGTTTGACTTCAGTGGGTGATAGAACTGGCCCTACAAACCTCAATAACTTATGACTGGTATTGAACTGACTTGAACTTGAGTAGGCTTGTAGAGGGTATTGAACGGTAATGATCAAAACAACCCACATGAAAGAGATATAAAAACGTGCTTTTCTCATTTAAAACCTCATGCGACGCGGGATACCTCGAAAGAATCCTTCTCTGGGAAAGCGAACTTTTGCTTCACGGATCAGCGAGCCTGGGGGAACCCCAAGGTTATCAACTGGTTTATCTCCATCAACCGTTTCACCATAATCTTCCAAATCAGTGTACTGAGAAGTATCTACTAATGTTGGTTGGGCACAGCCAATATCCACACAAAAAGGTTTAAATGATCCATCCTTAGCTGCGATATTTAATTCTTCCTGCCCTTGTGCCGGGTTCTGGTTATAGGCATCAGCTACTTCCTGAGCTTCTGCACAATCAGTAAATGTCCCGCCACCTGAGACATTATCGCCATTGCAATTCACAACATCACACGTTCCATCTGGGTTCCGCTGAACTGACACTGGACAGGGGCCGGGTTTGCCGGGTCGTATCCCCGCTGGTGGATTCCAAACCGGTGGTTCGATGCCGGGTTTCTCCAACACCAGCACCAGCTCCGCCCGGTACTGGATTGCATTGTCGAAGTTCGGCATCGTCAACGCGCTGATGTCATTTTTCTTATCCACCGTTTTGGCATCAAACAGCACTCCCGTCGGCGGATGCCAGATTGAACCGTAGGTATCCAAAAATGCCTGCGGCGACGGCGCTAAATCCCTCGATGCAAATGAGATCCGGTACGGAATCACCATCGTGAACGGGATCACGATCTGGTTTGGCCGCCCTCCGACCGTCCGCAACTCAATGGCGTCAACGTCCAGTTTGATCATCCCCTGTCCATACACCTTCCGAAATCCTTGCGCCACTTCTTCCGGCGCTCCCTGCACCAGCGTTGCGTAAACCATCTCTATCGGCTGGTAGTATGGAAACCGGTCGTCTATAAACTGCCGCACCTCCTGTGGTGTCGGCGGGGTCGCTTTGGCGAACTTCTGCTGCCATTCCTCTTCCAGTGCACAGGCTGTCCGCACGAAAAATGCTTCCGCCGCCACCTTCAAATCCGGCTGCATCGCGAACGACACCGATTCGGCCTGAATCCGATACCCTTCGTGCGCCGCCAGCCTGACATTCGCCGCGGTTTCCAGTCCCAGGACGAGCAGCCAGCTCAGGATGAAAAAACAGATCAGGAGCGTGCACGGCACGATGTAGCCCCGATACCGCCGGGTTCGCAAGACTGGTTGCCTGGTTGGTCGCTGTTTCATACTCATTCTCTCCATTGGAATACAATCAAAGTACTGGTCATTCGGTCGCTATTGTGTCTGGTAGGTGGCCGAGGCAAAGCGTTCCCGCCCTTTTTCGGCCACCAGCTTGACGGTGATGTGCGTCACGTTTCCTGAAATCGGTCTGACGGAGCCGACATACCGATACACCACGACTCCTGGTGATTTGGCCACTGGCTTCCCGGGTTTTTTCACTTCCTCTTTTGGCTCACCGAAGGCAATCAGATTCCCCTCACAATCAACCGTGATCTGACCTGACACATCCGCTTTGATCTTTTGGAACGCCAGCCGGGTCGCCACTTGCGTTGCCAGCCGATTGAGCTTGAGAAAGTCTTCCGTCGCCTGATGTGCCCGCAGTTCGGTGTACATAAAGCTCCCCACCAGCGACACCGTCACCAGCAGCATCCCAATTGCCACCACCAGTTCCAGCAACGTAAACCCTGCTTTGCGCGAAGTTCTTTGTTGACGTTTCATCCGGTTTCTCCTCAACACCCTCCCGCTCACGCGGGTGGGACTGACTTTTTGGTTTGTCCCCAGACCCCCAGTGCCCAAGGATTTAATACACCACCGAACTCATCAGCGTGAAGTGTTGATCCCCTGGATATTTCACATACCGCTGGAGTGGACCGTACACCCTGGGAATCACAATCCCTCGGGCGCGTTTCGTGACTCGATCCTGGACCACGATCATTCCGCCATCCCCACTGAGCAGGCCGCTTTGGGGATCAAACACCACGGCCTGGTGCGGATTGAACAACGTCACGCCGGCTGGCAACTCTCCCGCTCCAACCTCGGTCACCAGTTCGACGGTCTTGGGCAACCGTAAAGTTGTGAGCACCACGGTTCGCGCTTCAGCCTGGTCAACTCCCAGCCGCGCATTGAGCCGGGCTTTCTTCAGTTCGGTGACGATGGTTTCCGCTGCCTTGATTTCATGGTCACGCTGGCCTCGTCCATATTGCTGGACAATCCCTAGAATTCCAATGGCAATCGCTCCCAGACTCCCCAGCACAATCACCAACTCCAGCAGACTCAATCCGGCTTCCCGTCGTCGAGCGTGAAAGAACGGTGCGGGTGCGATCCCTGGTTTCTTCAAACCCTGAACCCCAAACCCCGAACCCCGAACCCTGATTTTATGGTTTCCATTCGTGAACATAAGCAGTAAAGTCAAATCCTTCAGTGAGTTTCAGATTTCGGTCAGACAGTTTTCCGTGAACGGCAATCCCGCGCAACGTGGCCAGATTGACTGGCAGGGCCACACTTTCTCCCGTGTCCGACACATACCGGAGCGAAAGTTCGATTGAAAGCGGGGAGGAGTAATCGGTTTGCGTCTGCGAGGTATCCCCCTGGCTGGTGCACAGCGAGCGTTCCGTCCGCAGAATCTGACCATTGCCAAAGTCATAGTGAATGATCGTAGTGACCGGGACGGCGGACATGGCGGCGGTCACGGTCGAACCCAGTGAGGCAAATCCATCACAGGCGGCATTGGCCGTGCCGGTCAGGACCACTGTCCGGTCCGGAATCAAAATCGTTCCGGCCACCTGACCCAATCCACCGCCGCCGGTCCCACCACCAGGACGGTCTGGGATTCGAGTCTCCCGTCCAGGACCTGAACCCGAGTCGCCTGGGTCGGGAACGCTGATCGGACTGCCGCCCGCAATGATGAGTTCCGACGGGGTTGGATTTCGGGGAGCTTCCGTCAGTCGAAACAGGGTTGGGGGTTGGCCACCACCGGAAATCAAAACCACCGTGCCAGCCAGTAACCCCTTCCACACATCGGGGTCAATCCCATTTAAAATCACGGTTGAGCCCGAGACTTGAACCACGCGACCAGTGGTGGCCAGATTGGTGCCGATCACCATCAACGATTGATTGTCAGTGGAAAGATACACCGCCGGACGACCGACCGACCCCTCCTTGACCACCAGCCGCTCCTCGGGTTTGCTCATCAATCCGGCGGTTTCAATGTCGTTTTTGAGGGTGGCCGTCAAGCCGTACGTCAGTTCCTGGAGTCGTTTTTGGGTGGCGACCCGCACCCGGTATTTTTGATAGACGGTGATGCCGGTGACCAGCACCCCAACAAAGAGGGACAGCAAGAACAAGGTGACGAGCAGTTCCAGCAAGCTCAGTCCATGTTCTCTATGGGGAGTGGCATTTGAAAACGGCTTTTGGCGCGGCATACGAAATAGCATCCTGCAAATAATTTGAACTACACATCAGTAGAGCAATCCTTGTGCCAAAGTATAGGGACATTGCCATCACTGGAACCAAATCAGATGAGTGATTTCACCAGAAACTCCGGCCAGGTCAGAAAACGGATGTCCCGTTTTCCAGTTCTCCATCACTCAGAGGCCGGTTTGGATCAACCATTCATCATAAGTGATTGAGAGACAATCATTTCAATCAACAAGCAAACCCGGTTTCAGGATTTGATCCCAACTCGGATATGATAGCTTGAGAGAACACGAACCACTTTTTGATTTGACGGGAGATTGAGCGTGGGTGGCCCCCACACGATGCCGGATATTGTGCCTGGATTCGTCCAAAAGTGCAACCGGGTTTTCAGCTTTTCAAGGCCGCCCTGATCGCGACCCAGTGGATTTAATTGAACCAGGCGAATTGGTTTAAATTCATTTCGAAATTAAATGACTTAACTCCATCAATGCTTTAAGCGCCTTGTCAAAAATGTCCAGACATTTCAACCACGGAAAATACGGAAAACATAGAAAGTATCAAGCACTTACCAAATCCAATATCTCGGGAAACTTATGACAAGGTGCTTATACCATTTTGGAATCAAATCATCGTATTAGTCGCATTAATTGCATTAATCGCATTTCTCATATACGGGAAAAATGTCAACGATCTCAGTTTTTCGGCAACACAAGACCGAACCAAAGCAACCAGGCTGTCTGACAAATGACACAGATCCTCAAATAGTTCGCCCGCCAGTTCAAACTTGAAGGCTTCCCACACCCGCTCCATCGAATTCACTTCCGGAGTATACGGCGGTGTAAACACAAACCGCATCTGGGTTGGACGCACCATCTGTTGTGCGTGATGAACCGATGCGGTGTCCAGGACTAAAATATTGAGTGAGTTCGGGAATTCCGCCGCTAGATAATCCAGAAACAGTTGAAAACAAATCGTATCCAGGCTCGGCAACTCCAGAAAAAAGGTCCTTCCCGTCGCCACTTCCACCGCTCCATACAGATAGGTGTTCTCAAACCCATGTTGATATCTGATCGTCGGTTTGAC